>LIZR01000146.1 GCA_001302825.1 Planctomycetes bacterium DG_23
CCTTCGTCAGTGCCCCAATTTTTCTTATGGGCATAATATCGCCGGTTACATTGGAAGCGTGATTAACGGCTATGAGGCGGGTATTTTTGCGAATGTTGGATTCCAGAGAAGTGAGGTCTATGGGGCATTCCTCCAAGGGCCCAACTGCGGTCACCTCCAGAGGAAGGCTTTGTTGGAGATGACGCAAGGGACGCATAACTGAATTATGCTCAAAAGTGGTGGTTATGATATGGTCGCCGGCGGAAAGGAGGCCTTTCAGGGCCAGATTGAGGGCCTCGGTGGCGCTGGCAGTGAAGACGATATGGGAGGAGTCTCCAATATGGAAAAGCCGGGCCAGAAGTTCTCGGGTGTGGTAGATGATGCGGTTGGCCTCCATTCCCAGTTTGTGGGCTGACCTTCCCGGGCTGGCGCCAATCTGGCGCATAAATCTATCCACGGCATTATACACGGCCTCGGGCTTGGGCCAGGAAGTGGCAGCATTATCCAGATAAATAATACTCAAGCCACTTTCTCCTTAATCCCGATGAGTAGCGCAAAGAGCAGGAGCGCAATCACCGCAATTTGACCGTAAGTAGTGGGACCCCTGGGGGAACTGGCGAGATCAAAATTATGTGCCAGAGCCGCACCAGCCAGCATCCCCAAAACAACAAAGGTGGAATCCACATTTCCCTCACCCGCCAGGATGAGTTGACGAAGCGGACAGCCCCCCAGAAGCACCCCGCATACCCCCACCAACATCATCCCCAGAAAATTCCAGAGATGCGCCTGGTGCGCCACCGGCTGGTCAGAAAAACCCAAATGAAACTGCCCCAGAAATAAATTAGTCAATGTCCCGGAGGCGATAAGGGCCATAAGGCCGAAAAAGAGATACGGATTTCCTATCAAAATGAAATCCCTTATCCCCCCCACCAGACAGAATCTTGACCTTTGAGCCAGGCCGCCGATAAGCAGCCCCGCAATAAAGGAAAGCAAAACCGGAGCATACTGGCTCCCCGGGCCTTTTTCACTAAAAAATATGAAAGCAGGTCTGGCTATGAGCAGGAGAAATAGGCCCAGCATAATGGTCGGAAGAATGATGCCGTTGGATTTGCCCGCGCTTCCGGAACGGCCCAGGGTAAACCCTCTCCGCAAAAAGATTACGCCCAGATATATCCCGGAAGCAAAGCCCCCCACACCTAAGATAGCATTGAGGTCGCCGCCAGAAAGCCGAAGCGCCATACGCACCGGACAGCCCAGAAACACGAGCGCCCCGGTCATAGAAAACATACCCAGGATGAAGCGCAGAAGCGTGGAGGAGCCGCCCGTGGGGCGGAATTCTTTGGCCAGAAATGCGGCCACAAATGCGCCCAGGATGATGCCCATAATCTCCGGCCGGATATACTGCACCCCGGCGGCGCGATGAAACCCTAACCCTCCGGCAATATCCCTCAAAAAGCAGGCTACACATATACCCATATTTCCCGGATTGCCCCATCTCACCAAAAATGCGGCCAGAACCCCTAAACTCGCACCGGTGAGAAGCACCGTACCGGAAAGCCACACCGGCCAATTTGCCTTCTTCATTGCAATCTCTCAGGTCCTGCGCCTGGTGATGGTGAGGCGGAAGTCCTCGCCCGCAGGTTCCACCTTAATCTGGCAGCCATAGGCCCGGGCCAGACGCATCACATTCTCCTTGGAAGCCGGGTTATCCACGATGGTTAGAATCTCTCCCTCCTGCATCTCATCCAGGGCCTTTTTGGTGCGGATGACCGGGATGGGACAGGCAAGACCGCGGACATCAATCTCAATCATTGCAAGACTCCGCTAAACTCCTATTTTTTAACCGTGATGAGACCTTTCTCGCCGCTTACTACTTCGCCGATTAGCCCGGCTTTTTCCACGCCTTGCTGATGTAATTTCTCTAAGAGAATCTCGGCCTTAGCCGGGGGGACGGAAATCAAAAGCCCGCCGGAAGTCTGGGGGTCGAAGAGCAGATCCTCCTGGGCCAAATCCACTTGTGGGGCAAACCTCACGCGGCCTCCCACAAATTCCCGATTCCGGTAAGCGCCTTCGGGTATAAGACCTATGCGCGCATGGTCTATCGCCGCTGGAAAGAGTGGCACCTTTGACGAATTTATTTCCACTGCCACCCGGCTGGCCGTGGCCAGTTCCAGGAGGTGGCCTAAGAAACCAAATCCGGTGATATCCGTGGCCGCATTTACCCCCACCTCAAGCATAATGCGGGAAGCGGTTTTATTAAGGGCGACCATCGATGCTATGACTTCGTCTTTTTCTTGCGGGCCGGCAAGGCCGGCCTTCATGGCGGTGATTATTATGCCGGTGCCCAGAGGTTTGGTAAGGATGAGCAGGTCGCCTTTCTTTGCGCCGGCATTAGTAACTATCTCCTTCGGTTTTGCCTTACCGGTAACCACCACTCCATACATAGGCCGCTCGTCCTCAACCGTATGCCCGCCGACCATAACCGCTCCGGCCTCTCTCACCTTATCCGCGCCGCCTTTCAGGATAGCCACCAGGATATCGGTGGACAAAGTTCTGGTGGGAAAACAGACTATGGCCATAGCCACGAGCGGTTCGGCACCCATAGCGTAGATGTCGCTCAAGGCGTTTGCAGCGGCTATCTGGCCGAAGGTGTAAGGGTCATCCACCACCGGGGGAAAGAAATCCAGCGTCTCCACCAGGGCCATCTCCTCGTTCAACTCGTAGACAGCGGCATCGTCAAAGTTTTCTAATGCCACCAACAGGTGATTATCTGCTGTCTGCGGCACCTGGGCCAAAATTTGCCTCAAAACTTTGCCCCCCACTTTGGCCGCACATCCACAACTCACAGCGAAATCGGTCAGTTTACAGCTCGCCTTCTTGCTCATCTTCTTTCCTTAACAGAGCACCCGGAGACTACCCCACACTCAATGATATGACCATAGTCCCACAAGACAAAATAAAAAAGCACGAATGCCCACAAAAGGCGAATTCGTGCTTTTTGAGTGTCACCTAAAAAAATGCGCAGGCGTTAATCTGTCTGGAGGCTGGCTATCTTATCACCCGCTCGTTTGGCGTAGGCGGTATCTGGATAAGCATCAATAATCTTCTGATAGTATTCAAGGGCCTTGTGGTTTATGCCGTGTTTGCTGTAGGATTCGGCCAGGCTGAACCAGCCCTTGCAGTACGTTTCGGCCTCCTGCTCCCCCACCATAGCCATAAATACTGCGTCGGCCTGCCACTGGGCAAGGATTTTTTTGGCCTTGCCGCCTGACTCGGTATCGCCGTAATTATTGGCAAGTTTTCTGTAAAGAAGCAGCGCCTGGTAATATAGCTTCTGTTCTTTGCGCTTTTCTGCCTGGGCGTAAATTTCACTCGCATCCATCTCCCGCAGCAGTTTGGCGACTTCCGGGTCCTTCATCAACGCGCTGAGTTTCTCTTTGGCCTCCCGACCAACGGTGCTATTGCTGAACTGCCTGATAATCCCTTTCAGTGAGCCTGCCGCCTTCACATAATTCTTTTCTTCAATGACTGGGTCCACCGCGCTCAGCATCTTCTGGCCAATCTGGTTGATTTCACCCAACCTCTGGTTTGCCAGAGACTTATATCTGGCATCCACTGGCAAACTTCTAATCTGCTGGAAAGAGGAAATTGCTTCAGCGTAACATCCTTCGCGCATACAACCTAAACCGTAAGAATATAAGGTTTGTGCCTGGTTTAGTAAGAGTTTCTTCGGGTCAACTCGTGGAGTAGTGGGTCGCCTAAATGTGGTTCCTGTTGCCCGCTCCCGGCGGACACTGCTGCTGCTTCCGCCGCCTCACCCACCTTCCAGGGGCCAATTCAAAAGAAGTATCCAGGCCACAAAAGCCGATACAGCCAGCAAATATTTGCACCATCTACCCATGCAAAAGCCCCTTCCTTAAACTCCCAGACGAAATCCCCAAACAATGAGTTATGAGGCCGCCTCCATCAGTAAATTCTATTACCAGTTTCATTTTAAGCCCGAGAAGTAGGCTGTCAAGAAAATTTTTAAAATTTTCTTGAATTTTTTTTTCATCTTGCTTGTTGAAAAAACGCCTTATCAGGGCAAAAAACTCCCCTCTTGAGAGGCAAAAGGAGATAGATAAAATTCTTGACAGGTGCCCCGGTTTCTATAAAATCTTAATGATAGTTCTGGGGGCTTGAAATACGCAAATAAGCGGTGAAAAGTTTCCCCAGAGGCTTTGGGCAGCGGCAAAAGGCAGATGAGCGCCGGAAGGGGAAAAATTTGAGAAAGTCTTATCTGCGCCACATACCCGCAGTCGACCACCTCCTGCAAAACGCGCATCTCCAATCGCTTTTGGGCTCTTTTCCCAGAGCCTCGGTGGTGGAAGCCATCCGGGAAGTCCTGGAAAACCTTCGCCTCTCGGCCAAGGCCGCCCAGGATGCTCAGGATGAGTGGAGCCTGCCTTCTGAGGAAAAAATCGTCTCCAGCGTTGAACTTACGCTCCGGCAAAAGGCCACACCCAGCCTGCGTCGGGTCATAAATGCCACCGGCATAATTCTTCACACCGGGCTGGGCCGGGCGGTGCTTTCTCCCCGGGCCGTAGACGCTCTTTCAAGCGTAGCCAGAGGATACTGTAATCTGGAGGTGGACCTGGAGAGCGGCAAGCGTGGCCACCGGGAAAAACATATAGAGGAACTCCTCTGTCGCATCACCGGCGCAGAAGCAGCCACCGTAGTCAACAATAATGCCGCGGCTACTATGCTCGTGCTGCGGGCCTTGGCCGAGGGAAAAGAGGTCATCGTCTCCCGCGGCCAACTCATTGAAATTGGCGGCGGCTTTCGCCTGCCGGAAATAATGCAGGCAAGTGGTGTAAGACTTGTGGAAGTGGGCACCACCAACAGAACCTATCTCGACGACTATGAACGCGCCATTTCCGAGGAGACTGCCATCCTGCTCCATGTACATACCAGCAACTATCGCATCAAGGGATTTGCTTGTGCGGTTGCCCTTGCGCACCTGGTTGACCTGGGCAAGAAGTGTGGGCTTTTGGTCGTCGATGATATCGGAAGCGGCGCACTCATTGACCTTGAAGAATATGGCTTTGCCGATGAACCCACGGCCGGGCGCAGTATCGGAGAGGGGGCGGATGTGGTGACCTTCAGCGCGGATAAACTCCTGGGCGGGCCTCAGGGGGGCATCATTCTGGGCACCAAGGATTGCATAGCGCGCATCCGCAAGCACCCTTTAGCCAGAGCGGTGAGAGTGGGCAAATTAACGCTTGCCGCCCTGGAGGCCACCCTGCGGCTCTTTCTGGAGAAAGATACCCTTTTCGAGAGTAACCCTACCCTGAGGATGCTCACCGCCGGCCTCAGTATACTCGAGCGTCGAGCCAGACGCTTGGCCCGAGACATCGCCAAGGTCGCATCGGAGATTGGTGCCGAGGTGGAAGACGAATGCTCCCGGTTGGGCGGCGGGTCCCTTCCGCTGGAGGAAATCCCCACCAGGGTGGTGGCGCTTTCCCATATGAAACTCTCTGCAGAGGAACTGTCAAAAAGACTTCGCCAGCACCAGCCACCCATCTTTGCGCGCCTCAAAAAAGAGAAGGTGCTTTTGGACCTGCGCACCATCCAGGAAGGCGAAGAGAAGGAAATTGTGCTGGCTCTTAAAAAGATATCAGAAAGTAAGTCGTAGGACTACGATCAAGAATTACAAGGAAACTGAGTGGGAATAATCGGGCTCAAAAAAAGGTGGGAGTGTAAAGGTGCCTGGTGGACCTCCTGGACTTCAAATCCAGTGCGGGGCTACGAACAAGTCCCGGGTGGGTTCGATTCCCATACGCTCCCGCCAATATAGTTTTATCTGAGCACGCCGAGGAAAGTCATTTCACTCAATTGTTTTGTTTTGGGAAATGGGCAGGTCGGCCCCGGGCCAATCTGACGAATTGCT
>LIZR01000147.1 GCA_001302825.1 Planctomycetes bacterium DG_23
AGGGGGTTCTGCCTTCGTTCCTCTTCGGTAACCAGGGGCACCATACGGCTCACCACGGCCTCAGAGAGGCCGAGCCGCTTATTTATATGCGAGCGAAGTTTTTCCGGCATATGCTTACTTATCTCTTTTCTCATATAATCGGCGGAGTGGAGGAGATTTTCGCAGATAATGATGTTCAAGGCTTTTGCCTCAGGACTGGCGAAACGGCGAATGAGGCCCTTGGCAATGAGCGGTGCGACCTGGCTGAGCGCGGCCACGCCCACCGCGGTAGCGGCAATTTTAGCCCTGGCCGCTTCTTCGGCCACCGCATTTTCATTGGTTGCCAGAACTGCCCGCACATTTTCCACAAGGGCGGGGTAGTTGCCGGCATCGTCGCGAATTTCTATTTCGTAACGCCCGGCCTGATTCAAGACCTGGACCAGTTCTTCATTTATCTCTATAAATACGGTCTCAAGGCCGGAGCGATAGAAGAGTTCGCCCAAAAAGCCGCGCCCGATATTTCCAGCACCAAATTGCACAGCAGTCGCCATTTACACTCTCAAGCCCAACTAATCTCACTGGCATAATTTGAGTATGGACAGGTCGAAGGCCAGGCGGTTATCGTAAAGCCCGGTTTTCATATCCAGGTCCGCCTCTAAAAGGTGGCCCAATTTCTCCTCCAGGGCTTCCAGGGAAAAAAGCCGGGCCTGACTCAAGAGCCGACGCAAGAGAAAGGACCTCTTCTCACCGACCTTGTCACCTATCTCCCTGGGAGTGGCTCCTGAAACCAGGGCCCTTTTGACCAGAAGCAATCGCCTCAGATGCCAGGCCAGACCGGCCAAAATCCCGGCTATCTCCTGAGAGGATTTTGCCGCCAGGAGCTGTTCCTGCAGTATTCTCAGCGCACGCTCGGCCTTCTTTTGGCCGATGGCATCAGTGAGGTCCCAGAAGCGGTGCTTTCCCGCCTGAGGGAGAAGAGCTTCCACATCTTCAAGTTCTACGCGTTTTTTTTCGCCAAGATAAATAGAAATGGCCTGGAGTTTCTGGTCTATCTCCCAGAGGGCAGTGCCCATAATCTCCGTAAGTAGTGCCGCGGCTTCGGTAGAAATCTCCTTGCCGTAATCCCTGGCCCTTTTTCTTATCCAGCCGGGAATTTGATTTTCATAAAGCGCTTTACATTCAATGACAAGGCCCGGAGCACCCTTACCTATAGTATCAGAAATTAATACCCATACCCCGGCCCCGGGCGAGCGGATATATCCCTCTATGGCTTCTTTATGCTCGGCTATGAATTCCCGTGCCTTTTCTACTACCACCAGATGACGAGCCCAGAACATCGATGGGGTGCGAAGGAGGCTCAAGACCTCCTCGCATCTTGCCTCGGGGCCTTCAAAATAAATTACTTCCGCCTTTTCCTCACCTGGCCCGGCGAGGGCCTCTCTTATATAGCCTAAGGCCTGAAATCTGAAGAAGGCCTCATCGCCGGCAAGCACATAGACGGGTTCAATCTGGCTCTTTTTGAGCCTCCTTTCAAGTTCCATGGGGCTTATAGGTTTTTGCTTCGCCATCCTGGTTTATCGCAAATAAGTCATTGAAGGTTATTTGAGGCGGATAATGAAGCGTTCGTCCTTTTTCAAAGCGGTCTCAATCTCCCGGCGAACCTTCTCGTAGCCTGGCCGGCCCATAAGGGCAAAGGCAGCGTGCTTTGAGGCCTCCACGCCTGGCTGGTCAAAGGCATTGAGCCGGTAAAATTTGCCGGACAAGGCAGTGGCCAGCTCCAGCATATAAAATATAGCGCCTATGCTGAAGGCGGAGATTTCGCTCAAAGTGATTTTCAGATTGGGCCGCTTGGCCTGGGTGAGGGCAACTTCCGTGCCTTGAAGTTCCGAAAATAGAAGATGGCTTAAGGTTCGACCAGCCAGATACCCGGAAGCGTCATATTCCTCGAGGCCCGGGAGGATTTTTATTTCCTCCCGGAATCTTCCTGTGGCCAGAAATATGACAACTTTATCAAAAGGGCCTTCAGTATAAAGTTGCAGTTGAGAATGCTGGTCGGTGGTGCCCAGCGCTTTTACCGGGGTCTGTCCGCCGTAAATTTCTTCACCAGAGACGCTGAACTTTTTGCCCAGGCTTTCCGCCCATAACTGACGGAACCAATCGGCCAGGTCATAGAGGGCATTTGCATAAGGCATCATCACCGCGATGGATTTCCCCTTCCTGGCACAAAGGAGGTAAAGGGCAGAGGCAAAGGCAAGAGCAGCGTTTTTCAGGATATCTTCATCTTTGCTTTTTTCATCCATCCAGCGAGCGCCTTCAAGAAGGCTGTCCAAATCAATACCCACAAAACCTGCGGGAAAAAGGCCTACGGGAGAAAGGACGCTGTAGCGACCGCCAACACCAGGAGGCACGGGAAGCACGTGGTAGCCCTCGGCAGCGGCAATCTTTCTTAAGTCACCTTTAGCCGAGTCGGTTATGGCCAGGATATTCCCGGCAAATCTTTCGCCCAGCCTCTTCTTTAACAAACCGCGGAAAAAGAGAAATTGGGCCACCGTCTCTGCGGTGGAGCCGGATTTACTTATGACCACAAAAAGGGTCTTTTTCGGCTCTATCTGCTTCAGAAGACCTGCGACTAATTCCGGGTCAATATTGTCCAGGATAAATAACTTCGCGCCGCGTGACTCTTTCGGCAGGAGATTATAGAAAGGCGGAAGCAGCGCAGACTGTAAAGCCCGGGTGCCTAAGGCCGAACCGCCTATACCCAGGACGACCAGGCTTTCGAATTTGTCCTTCAATTCATTTATCGCGCCTTTAACTTCGCTTACCATCTTTTGGTCATAAGGGAGGTCAAGGAAGGAATGCTGACCAGCCGAGCGCTCTCGGGAGATTTCCTCAAACGCTTTTCGGGCTTCGGGTGCAAACTCGGTAAGTTCTTCCTCCCTGACGCCGTGCTCTGGCCCAACCCTTTCGGCAAGGACATTATTGAAATCAATGGTTATGTGCGATTTATCGGCGCTCATAATGAATCACTTACCTAAATAAAGGTCGCCACAAATTGTCAAGTTTTTATCCACCTTTTGGGCCAATTCTTCCGCGTCCAGAGCAAAAAGCGGGCTTATCTCCAGAGCGAACTTGCTCTTACCGTCTTCGGTGCGCGGGACATTTATTCCGACGCCCTCCAGCCAAGAGGCGAAAAGCGAGGTCATAGCGGCTTTCGCAGTCCGGGGTGAATCTTCTCCTTCGGCATCTTTAACCGGCGCAAATTCTTCACGCGTGGTCTCCATAGTCACGGAACGCTTAGTTAGAGGAAGGGCATCGAAGACGAAGAGTTCAAACTTTGTGCCATTAGGCTTATCCGGCTGATGGAGCCTTCCAGTTTCATCTATAAAAGGAACTTTCTTCTCCGCAGGGTGATAAGGAAGCGGGAAGCCGACATCCAATACCCTCTGCACGAAATCCACGTCTATCATATGGATGGCGATGCTTCCGGCACTGTATTTGAGAGAGCCATCGGAAAGAGTGGCATACATATCCTCTTTAGTGAGGTCGCTATACTCAATTACCGCGGTCTTTCCATCCAGGATACCGACAACACCCACTTTCTCCTCAGCGTCACGCTTTCTTAATACCTTGGAAGACATATCGGCTTTGGCCTTTAGATGAAATCCTACAAATGCCGGGTCGCATATCCTGGGCAGTGGATTATCTACCTGAAAATAATAAATCTCCTGGACAGCCCGGCGGCGCATATCATCCAGAGCGCCGGAATCTCCCAAGGCCAGAAGCGTCCCCCCGTGACCGTTGGGCGAAGTGGAGATGCGGTCTTTAGCATCCATTAGAAACTTACCCTTTTTATCCACTGCCGCAAGCATGCCCTGCTGGAAGAAAAATACTTCCCCCCGCCCCAGGCCAAAAAAATCATTCTGCTGGAAAAATTCCCGTGTCTCCTGGTCATTAGTGCCGCTGGTCATTATGTACCAGGAAATTGGAGCATCAAATCTGCGAGATAAGGCCAGGATTTTTTCGGCGTGAATTTGAAAAAGGCTCTTACCTGAGACGGGCCCTATGGGGAAAGCGCCTTTGGGATGATCAAAACCGAGGCGGGTGCCCTGCCCTCCGGCAACCACTAATGCCGCGACCTTGCCCGCACGAAGCGCCGCTTCGCCGATGCGTCTGGCCTCTTCGTGCTTTCTTATTTCCTGCTTGGTTTGAGGCAGCCCAATAATCGGAGCGGGCTCAAGATGGCCTTTGAATTTTTTGCGGCTTTCGGCCTTAATGTGTTCAGCGATAAGACGCGCCATTAAATCAAAATCAATCTCCCGCATTTGCTCAAGTAGGCCCCTTTTCCCATCTTCGCAGAGTTCATCCCAGAACCCGAATATATGCTCTTGACCGAAGGAAATAGCCTTCTCCATCAGAGCCTTATCCGCTGGATTTTCTATTCCTGAAGAATGCTTCACTTTACGCCTTTTAGTCGTTCAAACCTTCAATCAAGTTGCCTGGCTGACCTCACACTCATCAAAAAAACTGCGTCAGGACATAAAGAACCGCCCCAATAACCAAAAGCGCCGCCATAAGCTTCACAAAAAAATTCAATGAGGCCACCAAAATCTCTCCCGGCGTATCCTTCCTCGTAGCGCTGTGCACTATAGCCACCACCAGACAAAGGGGAAGGATAAATGCCAAAAGAATCATTCTTCACCCCCTCCCCACTGACGCCTCCTGAGTATGGCTTGCCAGCCGATAGGCATTTAACGCCACCACCAGGTTCAGTAGGCCCGCAACCACCGTATATATGGTGCCCACATCATAAAGGGGTAAAAATTCACTGCTGCTGAGGCCAAAAGTTAAACTTGCGGATTTGCCGAAGGTCTGCCCCAAAGAAGAAAGCATACTTTTATGAGAAATAACCAAAGTAGGAAGGCCGAGGCCCAGTTGGCCGAGGACGGCGAAACGCAGGCGGGCGAAATACACATTCCGGAAGTCGCCCATTACCCATCCAGCAAAAAAGGTGCTCATAAGAAGAATAAAAAAAAGGAGGGCCTTACCGCGGCGGCCCACATAAAAATGGCCGGCCCCGGGAACGAGCCAGCCTAAAAAAAATGCCAATCTGATATTCTTGGCCATTTTCCCCTCTTCAAGAAAAATTCACCGCAAAGGGCCCACGGAATCCGCCGAAACACAGAAAAAATCACCTAAATTACGCAAACATGGAGAAAGAAAATTAGAAACCGCAGATAAGTCGCCATAGGCGACTTCATCGGCGGTCAAATTTTTTCTTGTTTCCCTTTCTTCCGTGCGGAAGTTAATTAACGCTTCTCCGCGATGCCTTTTATCAAAAATGGTGTCGGAGGTCAAGGGAAAAGAAAGCGTTGCCTGCCAGCCCACTGTCATCCATTCGTGGTGTGAGCCGATGGGCTCAAGGCCGGCGAAATATAAAACACATAAAATACGCTTGCCCGCCTCTGACCCATAGGGGCCATCCGTGTGGATGGCGGGAATTATACGAAACGAACCAATTACACGAAAAGTAAAAAAAATCAATTTTTTTACTTGACAATATTGAAAATGAGGATATATTTAATCAATAAAATAAAACTCGAATCTTAAAGGAAATCTGGGGGTGTAAAATGTCTTCAGGTTTAACCAGTTGTCCTTCCTGCGGCGAGCATCTGGCAATCACAAGACTCAGTTGTTCCGAATGCGGCCTATCCATAGAGGGCAAGTTCACAAATTCCCGCTTCGCTCTGCTTAGCCCTGAGCAGCAAAGATTTGCCGAGGTCTTCATTAAGGCCCGCGGCAATATCAAGGAAGTGGAGAAGGAACTGGACCTCTCCTATCCCACGGTAAGAAAGAAACTGGATGATTTGGTAACCGGGCTCGGCTATGCGGTTAAGGCCTCGGAGGACAGGAAGCGGGAGGTTTAAGGAGGAAAAGAGATGCAGGCGACCAACTTTGAGATACTGGAGATGGTGCACGAAGGGCGCATAGATGCCCGAACCGGAGCAGAACTTATGGAGGCCGCTGAACAGTGCCCTTCAACTGAGGAGGCCCTGCGCATCCTGCGTATGTTTCGGGAAAACAAGGTCACTCTTGATGAGGCCAAGGAACTCCTCATCGCGATGGGCAGGCCAGAACTTGAAGAAAGGCCTCGTGAGGCTGCTCTCGTAGAAGAGAAAGGCAGGTGGCCGGGACTTGCCAGATGGCAAAAGATAGCATTGGCAGTGAGCGCAGGGATTGTCCTTTTGGTCTTTCTCTTTTTTGCCACAGATTTCGGCGGCATCTTCACGCCAGGCGGGAAATATGCAAAACTCGTGCGCTTTGGCATTCTTGCTTTTGCGGCTATCATAAGCACCATAGCTTATTTCTTGGCGCGCAGGCGAGGAGAAATGTGGCTACTTCGGCCCACACGGAAAAAAGCAAAACTTGCCCTCACCGGCAAGGCCAAGGTTACGAAGGAAAAGGCGGGCTTCGGAATTGCCATAGCATCGCTTATTCTTTTTGATGCAATTTGCATCCTATTTACGCTCTGGCTTGTGACGACTTCCGGCTGGTGTAACCTTTTGGTGTACCCTCGTTATTATCTTCGCCATTTTCTTAATTGGTTTTCGCCCTGGGCATTAGTAATAACTGGAATATACATCTTGTCTTTTACCCTCTTCGGGCTTTATGGGAAGAAAGGCCGCTCCTTAGTGAGGATATTTTGCGCTGTGGCCCTGCCGCTACTCCTTTTCTGGCTTATCCAGCACACCGAACAGCGTGCCGTAGCCTACAGTTATCATATTGTGGCCCCCTCATTAAACCGTTATTATGCTCCTGCCTACAAATTATCAGAACCTCTTCCTAAATCACCAAGAGACTACTATATTACTTTTATGGGACACCTTAGCCATTTTAGCCAAAAGTTATTATTCTCCGGCCTTTTGTGTTTTTTTCTTGTGGCGGGCTATCGCAGACTGTTCTTCACCAGGTTTATCCGGGAAAAGGTGATTGAGGTAGAAACAAGTGGTTGATGGAGGATTGCCGCTTTGTCGGATCTTCACCGGATGATTTGAAGGTTGACGGAGGAGAGTCTGGGGTTGTAGTCGGGCCGCTCTAATGTGGTTAGGTCTTCCTTGCCACCCAAATCATTTCTCTGCTGTCTCTATCAAACTCACGACGGTCAAACCAACCGTAAAGGGCCTCAATTTTGAAGCCGGTAAGTGCCAATAGATGCTGCATCTCATAGCGATAAATCCAGCGCAATTTTATCGGTTTGTGATAGCGTTTTACTACTACCCCCTCTTTATCCACCTCTTCGTAGGTGTTAAGGACATTGATGATTTGCTGATGAGCGTCGTGGCTACCCGTTTCCCACGAGTAAACGAGATTACCGCTCCTCTCATCAGTGAATTGGCCCGTTCTTCTCATACGGTTCCGAGGAGATGACGCAGACTGTGAAGCAATCATATTTAAATCCGGCTTAAAGAAATTGAGAATAAACCGCCCATCATCGGCGAGATGATTTCTGATATTGGTGAGGGCCTTTTTCTGGTCCTCCACGGTAAGCATATGTAGAAACGACCGGTTGGGGATAATGATGAGGCCGAAACTTTCCTCAAGGGAGAAATCGCGCATATCAGCATGAACCAGAGTCAAATATTTTTTGAGTTCCGGCTCCTGCTCCAATTTTTCTTTAGCCTTATCCAGTATTTTGGAGGAGGCATCTATGCCGAAAGTCTTGATTTTTTGGCGGGCGATGGGAATA
>LIZR01000019.1 GCA_001302825.1 Planctomycetes bacterium DG_23
GGGCGAGTTCCAATGCGGCCCCGTGGCAGCGGGCGATTACCTTTTGCTGGTGCACGGCGTCGGCCTCACCGCCCTTAATAAGAAAATGAGAAGCCCCGAATGGATAATCACCAAGGAAGAGGTGAACGATTACATAATGTATTATAGACCCATCGTTTCCGGCTCGCATCTCTATTTCCAGGTTGGGGAATATGTGGTTGCTTTTGACCTGGAAACAGGAAGAAAGGTCTGGGAATATAGAGGGCCGCGAATGGATTTCTTCGGCCCCTTTTATATCAGACTGGTGCTTCACCAGGGAGTGATTTATGTGGCGGGTTCTGATGAGAATTACCTCTATGCCATTGACGCCGAAACTGGCGAGTTAAAATGGAAAAAAGAATTCCCCGGGAAAGTACTATCCACACCGGCGGCCTCCGGTTCCAGCCTCTTTGTGGCCGTGGGCGGAACCCTTTATGCCATAGACATTAAGACCCAGGAAATCCACTGGGAATATGACCTGGGGGCGGAGACGCGATACGGCCTTTTAATCGCCGAGGGTAAACTCTTCGCGGCCACAAGAGGAGGCAAAATCTTCGCATTCGAACTCTGAGCCTTGCAACAAGAAGGCCCTATTAAAACACTTTTGACTTA
Source organism: Planctomycetes bacterium DG_23 (assembly GCA_001302825.1). Classification (GTDB taxonomy): domain Bacteria; phylum Planctomycetota; class DG-23; order DG-23; family DG-23; genus DG-23. Next base: position 631 of record LIZR01000019.1, read on the forward strand.
AGTTGAATTCCTGTCTGCTTTTTCTGCACTGCTCAAGAGGAATTTTCTTCCTGAGGCATTTCGCTTTTTTGGAGGATGAGGGCGGCGTCGCCAGGAAAGGGAGGTTTGAGGCGCGCTTTTCGTCTTATGTAAATGGGCTCTTCCTCAGAGAATTTTCCTTCCACCGGGTCAAACCAGGTTGCCTGAAATTCGCCTCTGGCCCTTTTCAGATTAAGTTCCACCTCTGGCCCATTTTGACCATAAAGGACATACAAGCGGCCTGGTTCGGTGAGCGCGCACCAGCCTTCACTTGCCACAAGGTCGTCAGGGAAAAGGCCGGAGGTATCTCCCAAGCGTTCAATGAAGATGTGGAGATTATGGATATAGCGCTCGCATTTGTCATCCTCCTCATAAGCGGCCCCCACGGACGCGGGGCGGGGTTTTTTGATAGGAATGGCGGCGCCGGAGCCGCCGGCGAAAAATATGGCCCAGAAGATGCGCCGGAGGAGCGCGGAATAATCTTCCGCATTATGCTCTTCACCCTGGGAGGGACCGATACAGCCGGCGATTACCGGTTTTTCCGCTTCAAGCACATCGCGCACAACTTCATAGACCTCTTCAGGAGATGTAGGGGCACGAGCAATGGGAGCGCAACTTATGTCCAGAAGGTCTAAGCCTCTCGCCGTTATCTCCCAGCCGAATTCATCCGCAGTGGTGGGCATATTGGTGAGAACAATCCGGTGGCCGCTTCTTTCTTCATATCGACGAATATGGGTCAGGATTTCTCCAATCCAGTCCGTTTCCACATAGTTGTAAGGGACGCCTCTATATTCACTGGCAATCTCGTAGATGATGTTACCCAAATCGCTGGTAGCCATCAAAATTCTGGTAATGAGGTCTTTCTGATTTTGTAAAAGCGCAGGATTTTTCAGAGCCTCTTTTACGAAACTCAAAACGGCCGTCTTTCCTCGTAAGCACTCGGTGAAGGCATTCACATTTCTTTCAGGATTATACGCATTTTGCGTCCAGCCGTAAGCGCTCCCGGGCTCTTGATGCTTGAAATTAGAATACTTCCAGATTTGGAGGAGTACAAAAACACCTCGGGACTTGTAGTACTGGCATACTTCTCGCAGATGACGGAAATATTCCTCGTCAAACTCAGTAAGGTCAAATTTGCCATCCGGGCGGCGCATAAAGGGTAAGAATAAATCCTCTTCGGCCTCAGCGTCTTCCCACACGGTCAAGTTGGGGTAAAACGAAGCGAAATTTGATTTGTATTTTAAGTGCCAATCCGCCTCCTGGATATAATCAAAGAACTTCTGCGAGCGATGGCTTGAGGCGTGTCCATAGCCCTGACCGAAAAGATACATCGGCCGGCCATTATACATTAAATGAGTGTTTTTGATGTAAAGAGTATCCAGCGGAAAATCATTTTCGGCAGTCATAGAAAAGCCTCTTTTTTGCTGGCCCCTACTGGCAAAATTTTGCCGGGAATGTGAAGTCCTGTCAAGGGAAAAGACTTGTGGGGATGAGACAACCTACCAGGCTAAACGATTTTACTTGCTTTTTTGGGGATTCGCGAGTATTTTGCTTAAGGTCGCTGATAAGGTGAATAAATAGAAAATGTTTGAGTCAGTGTTAGATAGCGAAAGGAAGCGAACGGCTTTCTGCCTTCTGGTGGTTGCGGCTCTGACTTTTGTCGTCCATTCCGGTGTCCTCAAGAGTGAATTCGTAAACGTCACTGATGGGCGGGAGGTTTTGAGAAACAGGTTCATAAGAGATATTGACACTGCCAAACTGAAGCATATTCTTACCAGGCCCGTGGCAGGTGCCTATCTGCCGCTTAAGACCCTTTCTTATGCCCTGGATTATAAGATTTGGGGCCTAAGGCCGTTTGGTTACCATCTTACGAATCTGCTCCTGCATATCCTGAATAGTGTTCTTGTCTTTCTCATCGCCTGGAAAATCTGGAGAAAGCGGACACTGGCGCTTTTTGTTGCTCTGTTCTTCTCGCTCCATCCCACACGCGTGGAATCTGTGGCCTGGGTAACGGCCCGCAAAGATGTGCTCAGCGGCTTTTTCTTACTCGTCTCTTTTTATACCTATCTTGTTTATGAGAGTGCCTCCTCTTTGCAGGCGCCAGAGAAAGCGCCTCGCAGGCCATTCAAACTCGCTCCTGGCCTTGTCTTCGGGAGTTCGGTATTGGCCTTTGGGTTATCTCTCCTATCCAAGCCCACGGGTATGTGCCAACCTTTGATCATTTTTTTTTACGGTCTTATTTTTGCGAAAAAGAAGGGAAGGCGCTTTTCAAGTATCGCCGTAGAGAGCCTTCCATTTTTTTTGGTAGCGGCCGCTTTTCTTTTTTATACCGGTTTTGTGATTGGAACGGACACACTTGTCGGCGGACGCGCAGGCTTAAGATTTTTTCGCCCCGACTTAATGATAAAACGCTTGCTTACATTTAGCGCCAAACAGGTGGTTGACTATACCAAACTTTCTTTCTTCCCGGCGGGGTTAGCGTTATTTCGGCAATTTGTTTGGGGCGGAAGTCCTGGCGAATGGTTCAAACACACGCTCAGTTACATCCTGCTTTTTGCCCTGGGAAGTTACTGGGTCTTTAGAAGGTCAAAAGAGGCCTTTTTCTCCATCGGTTGGTATTTGCTTCATTTAGTTCCCTTTCTTTACATTATCCCTCTGGCAATCATACGGCCGGTTTTCGACCGCTACCTTTATCTTCCTTCGGTAGGTTTTGCCTCGCTGCTCGGATTTCTGGTATTCAAGGTAGCCTTTAATGGCACTCGTAAGCGAACAATTTATTCCCTCGCTCTGGCGGTTTGTATTACCTTTCTCTTTTCTCTGGCAAGTGTGAGTCAAAACCGTATATGGCAAAATTCCGAAAACCTCTGGCGCAATAATCTGCGCAAAAATCCTAAACATCTATATTCCTACTATTTGCTCACCCTGGTATATCTCTCCGAAGAGCGCTATCAGGAGGCGGAACAAATAATCCGCCAGGCGCTGGCCCAAGATGCGGGCTATGCAGATGCGCATTACGGTTTGGCTCGTGTCTACTATGCGCAGAATAGAATGGACGAAGCCGAGGAAGAAGTTAAGGTCGCAAAACGCCTCATAGATGAGGAATCGAGGGAATTACTTACTACAATCTACGACATACGCCAGCAAATTTACCATCTATTGGCTGAAATTCTCTTCAAAAAGGGCGAAATAGAAAAGTCCAAGGAACTCCTGCAAGAGGCCATCAAAGGGAATCCTGAATATTTTCCGGCCTACTACATTTTGGGCCAGATTTTTATGAAAGAAAAAAGGGTTGAAGAGGCCGTTGAGGTTTTTGAAGAATTCAACAAAAAATCGGCAGAAAAAGATGCCCGGGTCCACTTGTGGTTGGGCCTTTGTCTGGCTGACCTTAAAGACTACCAGAAAGCCCTGGAAGCCCTGGGAAAGGCCCTGGAAATAAACCCTGATATGGCAGAGGCCTATTTGGCCAGAGCCAAGATTTACGCCGTCCGAGGATATTGGGTTTTAGCTACGGAAGAATGCAAAAAGGCCTTAGAGATCGAACCGGAAAACCGGGAGGCCCGGGACTTACTGGAAACCTTGAAAAGAAGAGGCAGAATACCATAAATAAAAAGAGGCGGCACCCGGATTCGAACCGGGGAATAAAGGATTTGCAATCCTTCGCCTTAGTCCGCTTGGCCATGCCGCCATCGCAAAACTTTCACTTCATATTATATTGCAATTCTTCATTCTGTCAAGAGAAAATGGCCCCGGAGCCATCTTGCTCTAAGGTATTGACTTTTTTGATTTTACGACTATAATTAAAGTAAGAAGAGGTTAAAAGATGGCGGCAAAACTTGTAGTGAGAAACGGCCCTCAGAAAGGCCAGAGGCTGGCTCTTTCTGAAGGCATTTTTACCATCGGCCGGGGTAAGACAAATAACATTTGCCTGGAAGATGATAGGGTCTCAACCCTGCACTGCGAGATTTACTGTCGAGCAGATGGAACTTACCTCATAAAGGATTTGGGCAGCACCAACGGCACCATCATAAATGGCCGTCTGGTCAAAGAAAAGAGACTGGCCAAGGCTGACGAGATAAGATTGGGCCACACCCTTTTGACCTTCACTACCGATACCACTATTGAAGAACTCACCCAGGATTCTGAAAGCCCCACCGTAGTGCTGTCTGAAGAAAAAAGCACCCTTTTTATGCTTAAGCCTCTGGAACCGAGCGGAACCCCCATAGATGTCTTGTCCACTCCGGAAGTGGAAGAAGAAGGCTTTACCACCTTCGAGATTAGCTTAAACCGCCATCCCACCGAAATCCTTGAGCCCGCTATTATGGAAGAGGATTTGCCCCGCAGACAAAAGGCGTTGAAAGATCTAACCGCGCTTTATCATATGGGCAATATCATTAATGCCCTGCAAGACTCCTCTCAACTATTTGATACCATTATGGGTGTGGTTTTTAAATTGGTTAAAGCCGACCGCGGCTTCCTGGCTCTTCTGGATGAAGAAACCGGAGAACTGGTACCCAAGGCGGTCAGAAGGCGTGAGGATTTGACCGACACTTCCTCACTCACCATTAGCCAGGGAATAATCAAGCGGGTAATGGACAAAGGAACTTCGCTTCTCATATCCGACGCCTTAACCGACGAAAGGTTCAAGAAGCGGGATAGTATCGTGAGTCAAAATATCCGCTCCTGTCTCTGCGTTCCCCTCAAAAGCCGTAATAAGATTTTAGGGTTTATCCATGTGGATACCTTGACTACCTCTGATTCTTTCTCCAAGGACGACCTGAGGCTTCTTTCGGCCATCGGAGCCCAGGCAGGCATTGCCCTTGAAAATGCCCGCCTTTTCGAACAGGTACAGGAACTTATGTTCGGTTCCATTCGGGCCCTGGTGGCCACTATCGAAGCCAAAGCCCCCTACTGGAGATACCATTCGCAGCGAGTGGCGGATATCGGTGTGCTCATTGCCAAGGAACTGGGCCTTTCTCCAGAAGAGCAAAAGACCGTCGAACTTGCTGCTCTCCTGCATGATGTGGGCAAAATAGGCACGCCCGAGACCATCCTCCACAAGGAGGGGACTCTTACACCTCAGCAGAAGGCCGTGGTTCATAGTCATTCCAGCCGCGGGGCCAACATCATCAGCAATATAAAGGGAATTGAGGATATAGTCCAGACCGTGCGCCATCATCACGAACGCTTTGATGGTAGCGGTTACCCGAACGGACTTAAAGGTGTGTCCATCCCCTTATATTCACGCATTATCGCGCTGGCCGATGCCTATGACGCAATGACCAGCATCCGGCCTTACAGGGAAAACATACCATTGGCTGAGGTTATATCCGAAATAAAGAAGAAGGCGGGAGAGCAATTCGACCCGGAAATTGTCTCTGCTTTACTTTCCGCATTATCCAGACAGGGTGTAGAAGTGCCGGAACAAAAATGAAACCCCTATCTAAAAACGCGAAAGGATTGCCGCAGAGGTTTGGCGATTCTGGAGGAAATTGGATATGTTGATGGGGTCAGTTTTCCGGGGAATCTTCTTTTGAGGCTTCTTCCTCTTTCTCGTCTTCCTTTTTCTCTCCGGCCTTTTCGATTTCGTCCTGTACGCCTTTAAGGCCTTTCTTGAATTCCACTATGCCCTTGCCCAGGGCCCTTCCTACCTCCGGCAGCCTCTTGCCACCGAAAAGGATAAGGGCGATAATAGCGATAAGCGCTATCTCCCAAGGACCCGGCGTCCAAATAGCATACATATTTTTCCTCCTGGCTTAAAAGATATTCAAACCACTTTTCCAAACTATAACAAGTCTTATTTAAAAATCAATAGATTTTCTGCTATTTAGCCCGCCAGTGCCGCAACGCCGCAAGCGCCTGGTGGAAATCTCTTGGGACTTCGGCAGTGAATTCTATGCTCTTTTGGGTGGAGGGATGCTCGAGACAGATGCGCCTTGAATGTAGGGCCTGGCGAGAGATAATAGGCTCTTCCTTCTCTGGCGACTCCTCACCTTTAAGATGGGATAAATAAAGCGGGCCCTGGCCATAAAGCACATCGGCCACTATAGGATGCCCCAGAGATGCCAGATGCACCCGGATTTGATGAGTCCTTCCGGTCTTGGGAAAGGCTTTAAGGAAGGTAAACCTGCTAAAACGCTCACTCACCTGATAGAAGGTAACTGCAACTCTGCCGACATCCTTCCTGATGGACATCTTTTCTCTATGTTTTGGATGTCGGCCCACTCTGGCCTCAATCAAATCCGAATCCAGTTCCACCTCTCCGTGCACTATGACCCAATACTCTTTTTCTATCTTTCTCTTTTCGAACTGTAGGGAAAGATTGCGATGGGCCTGGTCGTTTTTGGCTACCAGCATAACGCCGGAAGTATCCTTATCCAGACGATGCACGATTCCTGGTCGCGCCGGCCCATAGATTTGAGACAGATTCCGGCAGTGAAATAAAAGCCCACTTACCAGAGTCCCTCCGTGGTGTCCCCGAGCCGGATGCACCACCACCCCGGCATCCTTATTGAGAACCAGTATATCTTTGTCTTCATAAATTATCTTGAGGGGCATATCCTCGGCAGGTATGTCCTTTTTCTCTTCTTCGGGCAGGAGAATGAGTAATTTGTCGCCTTTTCGCAGGATATAACTGGCCTTGACTTTTTTTTCATTTACGATTACCTTGCCCTCTTTGATGAGCCTTTGCCAGAAAGAGCGGGAGTGTTGGGAAAACCTCCGCGAGAGATATTTATCTATGCGGCGGGTAGCCAAATCCTTGCCGATGCGTATTTCCACACGCAATTCTAAAATGGCACCTTCCATAAGAAACCCTCTTATTGTGGTAGGTAATAAAAAGGGCGCCTAACTTAAGCGCCCTTCTGTTCTGGAGTTTCCAAATGAACCTTTATCCCTTGCCCACCAATTTCCGGGCCACATCCACCGCGGTAGCCGCGTCCGGGGCATAACCGTCTGCGGAGATTTCATCCGCATAACTCTGGGTTACCGGAGCGCCTCCTATGAGCACTTTTTTCCCTTCGAGGCCGGACGCCTTTAAAGCCTTCACCACATTTTCCATCTGAGGCATAGTAGTGGTCAAAAGGGCGGAAAGGCAAATCAATTGACAATTCTTTTCCTTGGCTGTTTCAATGAATTTTTCTGGAGCGACATCAATGCCCAGGTCGTGCACTTCAAAGCCGCCGCCTTTGAGCATCATAGCCACCAGATTCTTGCCGATATCGTGCAGGTCTCCTTTGACCGTTCCGATAACCGCCCGGCCTACAGGCTGGACGCCAGATGCTGTCAAAAGCGGCTCCAGAAGAGCCATAGCCGTATTCATAGCCCGGGCGGCAATCAAAACCTCAGGCACATAGAAGACATTGTTCTTGAAATTATCACCCACTACATCCATGCCGGGGATAAGGGCCTCGTTCAAGATTTTTTCCACCGGAAATTTCTCATCCAGGGCCTGCTGAACTAATTTTTCCACTTCCTCTGCACGCCCATTTATCAGATTTTCCTTAATCCCCTCTAAATCAGCCACTGGCGCCTCCTCCTTCCTTCAACCTTCGGTTACCTCGGTGGTAGAACCACTCAAGTCTTGGAGTCTCTCTCGGGCCTTTTGGGCCCAGAAAGTATCTCCTTTTGCATCTTCTAATTCGGCATAAACCTGGCGGGCCTTACCCTCTTCTTTTTGCTCTTCGTAGAGCCTCCCCTGGATGAAAAGCGCAGGGCCGACCAGATAATGCTCGGGGAATTCCCGTGATAATTTTTGGTAAGCGGAAATTGCCTCGTTTAAGTCTCCCTCAGCATAGAAGGCCCCGGCCAGGCGATACAAAATCCAGGGCTCAGCGTAGGTGCCCTTATATTCCTCCAAGGATGCTTTGAGGTCTCCCGTGCTCTCAGAAAACGCCAGGACCGCCCAGGCCTTTTTCCCCTTTACTTCCCGCGCGTTCCAGAACATTATACCGCCGGCTAAAACTAAAAAACCAAGCGAAGTAAGGGTGATGGCAAAAAGAGGCCGCTCTCTATAAAAAGAGAAAAAGTGCTCAAATAAACTAATATAGGGCGAAGGTTTTTCTTTAGGCTTCTTTCTGGCCACTTCTTCTCGGCCTTCTCTTATGACCAATATACAGACACAATTCCAATACGCCCGAGAGGATTCGAACCTCCGACCTGCGGTTTAGGAAACCGCCGCTCTATCCTACTGAGCTACGGGCGCTCCTCGTCGTACTGAATGAGGGAAAGGATGGGGTAACCTTCGAGTTTTCCCCTTCCCTCAAGGAAAGACAGTTCTATTACAAAAGCCAGGGCCACCACCTCTCCCCCGGCATCTTCCACCAACTTGCAGCAAGCGGCGGCGGTGCCGCCTGTGGCTAAAAGGTCGTCTATTATGAGCACCCTTTGACCCGGTTGAATGGCATCTTGATGCATCTCCAGAGTGTCGGTGCCATACTCAAGTGCGAATTCCACGGCACGTGTCTGGCAGGGGAGTTTGCCGGCCTTGCGTACGGGGACAAAGCCTGCGCCGAGTTTCAAGGCCACTGCCCCGGCAATGATAAATCCCCGGGCCTCAACACCCAAAACCAAGTCTATTCGCTCCCGCGCGAACTTGTCCGCAAGACTATCCACAACCGCCTGAAAACTCTGGTGACTTCTGAGTAACGGAGTTATATCCTTAAAGATGATGCCTGCTTTAGGAAAATCAGGCACATCACGAATGTAACTCTTGAGCCATTCCATATCCACGAATCCTTGACCGTAATGCGCTACTCAGTGGCAAGCAGCGCATTGAGTTTGCGCAGGGCTTCATTTTCAATCTGGCGTATGCGCTCGCGGGTAAGATTGAGCCGTTCCCCTATCTCTCTTAAAGTAAGCGGGCCATCTTCGCTTAACCCGTAGCGCAAGCGAAGCACCTGGGCTTCTCTCTGGTCAATAGAGTTAAGCAGTCTTTCCAGCAGTTCAATCTGCGACTTTTCGAATATCTCTTCTACCGGAGGTCTGGTCTTTTGATTGGCCAGAGTTTCCACCAGGGGTGAAAGCGCCTCAGGACTAAGGCGGGCCTCACCATAAGAAGAAAGGGCCAGGGCCTTTCTTATAAGATTAATCTTTGCCGGATGAAATTTCATATTTTTTGCCACTTCGGTTACGGTGGGTTGACGACCCAGTTTGGCTTCCAATTCCGCTGAAGCGGTCTTAAGGCGGGCTATTATCTCCACCATATAAGCGGGGATGCGAATGGTCTTCACCTTGGTAAGAAGTGCCCGCCTGATAGCCTGTTTAATCCACCAGGCTCCGTAGGTGCTGAATTTGACTTTTTTTTCAGGGTCGTAGGCCTCCACCGCCCGCAATAATCCAAGATTGCCCTCCTCGATCAAGTCCATAAAACTGAGGCCTCGGCCGGTGTAGCCTTTGGCAATGGCCACGACCAAACGCAGATTGGCCCGGGCCATAAGGTCCCGGGCCTCAGAGTCGCCCTGCCTCACCCTGAGGGATAATTCCCGCTCTTGTTCTGCAGTTAGAAGCGGCGTTCTATCTATCTCTTTAAGATATGTCGCTATCCCAGAATCGTTGGTTATTTTATGCCTCCTCAGGGCTGGAGGGGTCTGACTGCTCTTTTCCTTCCGAAGACTCTTGAGGTAAATCTTCTGTGGATTGAGGGACTTTGTCTTCCTCGGCCTTAAATGCTGCCAATTCCTCCGGGTGGATGCGTCTCAGACTCAGTCCGATTTTCCGGCCCACCGGATCCACCCGCAAGACCTTGACCTCCACCTCGTCGCCTACGGAAACGACCTCCTCCGGCGATTCCACTTTTTTCTCCGATAGTTCCGAGATGTGCAAAAGTCCCTCCAGGTCCTTTTCTAACTCCACAAACACGCCAAAATTAGTGATTTTAGTGACCCGGCCTCGCAATATATCCCCTGGATCAAACTTCTGAGGTATCTCTTTCTCCCAGGGGTCTTCCTGAAGTTGTTTAAGGCCTAAGGCCACGCGCTTCCTTTCCTGGTCGACCGAAAGCACTACCACGTCTATCTTTTCACCTTTTTTCAATACCTCGGAAGGATGGGTTATCTTCTTGGTCCAACTCATATCGGAGACATGAAGTAGGCCGTCGATGCCTTCCTCTATCTCCACAAAAGCGCCATAATTAGTGAAGTTTCTCACCCGGCCTTTGACCACGGTGCCGGTGGGATACTTCTCCTCCACCAGAGTCCAGGGATTAACTTCTGTTTGCTTCATACCCAGAGAGATTTCTTCCTTCTCTTTGCTTATATCCAGAACCATAACCTCCACGATATCGCCAATGGCCACGACTTCGGAAGGATGATTGATGCGCCTGGTCCAGGACATCTCAGAGATATGCACCAACCCCTCAATGCCATCCTCCAATTTCACAAAGGCCCCATAATCGACAACATTGACCACCTCGCCCTTGACCACGACCCCAGTAGGATATTTTTCTTCTACCCGGGCCCAGGGGCTTTCGGTTTTTTGCTTGAGACCCAAGGAAATTCTCTCTTTTTCCTTATCCACCTTCAGGATTTTTACCTCTATCTCGTCATCTATCTTAAGCATTTCTGAGGGGTGACTTATCCTCCCCCAACTCATATCCGTAATATGGAGAAGGCCATCTATGCCGCCCAAGTCCACAAAGGCGCCAAAATCAAGGATGTTCTTAACCACGCCTTTCCTGACCTGGCCCACTTCAATTTCCGCCATTAAGGCCTCTTTCTGGCGCTGACGCTCTTCTTCCAAAAGCCGCCGGCGGGAAACCACAATATTTCTGCGCCCCTGGTCAATCTTAAGGATTTTGCAGCGCACCTCTTTGCCCACATATTCGGCTATATCTCCCGGCCGTCTCAAATCCACCTGGGATGCCGGCAAGAATACCGGCACGCCAATATCCACCAAAAGGCCGCCTTTAATCTTGCGCATCACCCGACCGCTCACCACATCCCCTTCTTTGTGCTCCGCGATAATCTTTTGCCAGCCGCGTAGGCGTTCGGCCTTCTGCTTGGAAATGACTATGAGTCCGGCATCATCTTCCACGGCCTCAAGTAACACTTCTATCTCATCGCCCACCTTTACCTTTTCCGGCTGCTCAAATTCTTTAAGGGGTATAACCCCTTCGGATTTGTAACCCACATCAACCACAGCATCCTCAGGCAGAACCTCCAAGATGCGGCCTTTGAGGATAGTGCCTGCCTCAAAATCTCTGACGGAATCTTCATAGACCTTCTTAAGCCCTTCTTCAGAGATTTCGCCTAAGATTTCACCAACCTCTTTTTCAATGTCCTTTTGGTCAATGCTGTATTCTTTCATTACCTCATCATCTGCAAGCATGCGTTAAGGCACCTCCTCGTATATAAGAAAATGATAAGCGTCGCAGTCAACCCGGTCTATTCCGATGAGTGCATCTCCTCCAACTTCGCAAGAAACTCCTTCACTATCCACTGGGGCGTGGAAGCCCCGGCGGCAACTCCCACAAGGGTCTTATTCTCCAGCCACTTCTCGTTCAGTTCATCGATAGTGGCTAAATGATGGGTCTCGGTTCCGGTACTACGGCATAGTTCGGTCAAACGGCGCGTATTAGCGCTATGATGGCCCCCCAGCACAAACATCACATCCGCCTCTCGCGCCGTCCTCAGGGCATCTCTTTGACTGGCTATTGTGGCGCTGCAGATAGTGTTAAAGGCCTTTGTCTCCTGAAAGCCACTTTTCTTCAGCCGCCGCAATATACGACGGTAATTCTCCGGCGACTGCGTGGTCTGCGCCACAACCCCGATTCTTCCTTTTTGGGGAACTTCAGCCAAATCCTCCTCTTTCTCAATAACTACCGCCCCGGGCGCATAACCCAATATGCTCGTGACCTCTGGATGGTTCCTTTCGCCCACCACCAGAACCTGATAGTTGGCTTGAGCAAGACTCTCGGCTTTCTCCTGGACCCGTTTTACCAAAGGGCAGGTAGCATCTATGATTTCGAGGCCCCTTTCTGACGCTTCCTTTCGCACTTCGGGCGCTACACCATGGGAACGGATAATTATCTTGCCTTGGGGAATTTCATCAAGGCTCTGGACGGCCTTAACGCCCTTTTCCTCCAGCCATTTGACGACCTGACTGTTATGGATAAGAGGGCCAAAAGTGTAAGCCGTATTTCCCCCTTCCACGCTCTCTAAAGCCAACCTCACGGCGCGCTTTACCCCAAAGCAAAATCCAGTCTTCGAGGCTACCTTAATTCGAAACGGCGTCCTTATAGCAAAAACCCCCTTTCAAGTCAACATCTAAATTTAGCCGCGCGTATCTTTTGCTGCAGCTGCGCCAGGGAATGAGCCACGGCCTGGCTTAAGTCCTCTCCCTTCGGCTCCAGGGGTTTGCCGAAGATAACGCTCGCGGCGGCAAAACGGAAGATGCGTCTGGTTCTGGGCCAAGCCTCAAAGGCCCCGTCAATTACCGCAGGTACTAAAGGCACTCCGGCGCGACGGGCAATCATACCAAATCCGTGCTCAATAGGCCCGATAGTTCCGTCCCGGGTGCGTGTCCCTTCCGGGAAAAGGAGCACCACCTCCCCACGACGAAGTAGCGCGATGGCCTTTTTTAACGCTGCCACATCGGTCCCTTTTCTTTTCACCGGAAAGGCATTCAGTGACTTTATGAGCCCGCGGAATAAGATGTTCTTAAAAAGAGAGCGCCGGGCCATATAATGGATTTGTCTTTTGAGCCCTACCCCGATGAGAATGGGGTCCAGGAAACTCTGGTGATTGCTGGCAATCAATACCCCTCCCTCACCAGGAACATTTTCCCTTCCAAATACTCTCAGCGAAAAAAAAATCACAAAGAGAAACTGACACCAAAATTGTAAGAAAGCATACCACAAATCCCCATCCCTTAATAAAAACTATTTGTTATTCTGGGAGGCCTCAATACATTTTAGTTTATGCAAGAGCAAATCTACCACCTCCCCGACGCCAAGGTGAGTGCTATCCACATAAAGGGCATCTTCTGCCGGCCCCAGAGGGGCAACATCCCTTGTGGAATCTCGCTGGTCCCTCTCTGTCAGTTCGGCCTTGACCTTTTCGAGTGAGGCCCTCTTGCCGCGGGAGATGAGTTCTCTGTGCCGGCGGCGAGCCCGTTCTTCTAACTCGGCATCCAGGAAGAACTTGAAGCGGGCATCCGGGAAGACCACCGTGCCCATATCACGCCCTTCGGCCACCACTTTCCCCCGAGCAGCGAATTCCTGCTGGAGGCCCAGCATCACCCGACGCACCTCGGGAAGTGCAGCCAGGATTGATGCGGCCTCACTTACGCACTCCTCCCGAATAGCCTGGGTAACATCGTGCCCATCAACAAAAATGCGCAGACCCTCTGTAGAGGACGAAAGATTTATCCGGGTCTTTTTTGCAAGTTCGCTCAAGGCCTCTGGTTTATTCAAAGGCACCTCCTCCCGGAGGGCCTTCCAGGCCAACGCACGATAAAAGGCCCCGGAATCAAGATAGCGCCAGCCAAGACGGCGAGCCAGTTCCTTGCCCACCGTGCTTTTGCCGCTGGCCGCCGGACCATCTATGGTTATCATATTGCGCATCTTATCTCAAAACACTTATTTTAACAGTATTGGACGCAAAGTGCAAGGCTTCTTTGCCTCATCTCCGGATACCAAAGACATAGCGAAAAACTCCGACCAAGAAGCCCAAGGCATGGCTCAAATGGTGTAGAGGAAGCAAAAAGGGGATGACAACGAGGGCCCGGGCATCCTTAAGCCATAGCGCAGCGTGAATTCCGGAGCCCAAAATAGTCAGCATATAAGCGGCGCCCGGCAATACAAAATAAAGCGGATGCCAGGATAGAAATAGCAATCCCACGGTGAGGATAAGAAAAGTGAGGAAACAGGCGGCCGGGATGAGGTGTGGCACTTGCAAGAACCCGCGGTGTTTAAGGGCCAGTATAGCCCTGAAGTAGCCGGTCTGAAATGTCTTGCTCAAGAAATTAACAAGAGAGATGCTGCGCCAATGAAACACAGGGGCCAGCGGAGCATATTTGATCCCATAGCCTGCTTTTCTAACACGATAGGCCAGTTCCACTTCTTCAGCCCGCATAAGTTTCTCATCGAAAAGACCAACCTTGCGGAGAACCTTTCTGGGCAAAGCCATATTACATCCTTTAGGATAAAACCTACCCAATCTCAACCCTTCGCCCTTAAAGAGCCCGGCGGCACCCACGAAGGAATTAACGATGTAACCTACACAGCGAGAAAGAAACGGGCCTGCTTGAGGAATTTCTTCCGGCCCGCCTACTATACCAACATCATCAGAATTTAGATAAGCAGTAAGGTTCTTTAACCAGTCTGCGGGTAATAGACAATCATCATCGGTAAAGACCAGGGCCTCACCCCGGGCCATCCTTATACCTGAATTCCTGGCTGAGGAAACCCCCTTATTTTTTATGCTCCTATATTTTAATGAAAAGGGAGTGCGACGGGAAAACTTGGCCAGAACATCCGAAGTGCTGTCGGCAGAACCATCGTCAACAACTATCACCTCAAACTTATCCCGGGGATATTCCAGATGGCCGATGGACTCCAAGGTTTGAAGGAGGCTGCGGCTCCTATTGTGAGTGGGTATGATAATGGATATTTCGGGATAATTTTTACCCATAGTTTTCCCTCAGGTAACAAGCCCCTGGCCCTGCTTTTGCGAAAGACTTATCTAAATCCTCGGGGGCACCAAGGAGATAGCCGGGCGAAACTTACCAGAACCCTCAAGTGGAATTTCCTTTACCGCCTTTATCTCCACCTCCATCGCTTCAGAAAAAACTTCCCTTATATCCCTTTCAACTTGCTGGAGGATATCCGAAGGATGGTCTTCTTTCAAGAGCAAATATACCACGAGTTTGTTTGTTTTTTCCTGGACGGCTTTATATTGTTTGATACCTTTCAATCTGCGCATAATGGTGGTTAAGCCCGTGGGCGGAAACGGCCTGCCATCGGGAAGACTCAAAATGTCATCAAATCTTCCTTCCAGATTACTCAGAAGAGGAAGACCGCGACCGCAGGGACAAAGTTTAGTCCTCGCTCTGCCCACATCTTCGCTATCGTATCGGATGAGGGGCATAGCGTAGGAATATAAACTGGTAACAATTATCCTTCCCCTTTCTCCCGCTGCGACAGGCCTACCGTTTGTCACAAATTCTATCGCAAATATATCGATATTCAAATGAAATCCCTGACGAGCCGGGCATTCCCAGCCAATCAATCCCACTTCTTCCATACCGTAAAAATCAAAGACCGGAGCCTGAAAGGTTTCTTCTATTTGGCGGCGCGTGGGTTCATCCAAAAGTTCCGCAGAAGAAAAGACAAGCCGTGGATGTATGCCAGGAGTGCCTTCTCGCTTTATTCTTCCCATTAGAGCCTTAAAGACTGAAGGAAAACTTGAAATGATATTGAATCTTCCTTTCTTTAGAACTTCAAGCACATCGGTTTCGCTACCAAGAAGCGTGGCATAATCCCTCCTCATTAGTCCCAGAGACTGGAACCAATATCTAAGCGGCTTTGCTTCGTGTGGGCTGGCCCAGATGGTAATCTTTTTGTCGCTCCATCTGAGACCGGCAGCCATAAAGCCCCGCGTCCAGATGGCATCCACAAGTTGTCTTTCCCCCTTCGTCTGGAAGACGCTCAACGGCTTGCCGGTGGAACCGCTGGTCTCCACCCTGGTGCAGTTTTTTATGTCATATCCTTTGGCCAGAAGCGCCCCTGGCGGAAGGTCTTGAAGTTGAGCCTTGGTGGTGATGGGGATTATTACAAAATCCTCGCGGCTCTTGATATCTTCAGGCCTGATGCCGGCCGTCTGGAAAAGGCGCCGGTAATAGGAAACATTTTCATAGGCGTGCTTCAGGAGCCTTTTTAACTTCTGCCACTGAAATCTTGCTAAGTCCCGGGGCTTGAGCCATTCGTTTCGCTTCAAACGACAAAGTTCTATTGCGGCGCGAAGAGCCACTTGATTTCTCCCGACAAGACAAGGAGTCTAAACTTTTTTCAACAGTCAGAAATTCAAGGGGACATATGAGATTACCGAACGAAGTTTACCGGAGCGGTCCGGAGGGATTTCATCCACCGCTTCTACCCGAATGGTTATCGGCTCGCGAACCCATAATTTAAGTCCTTTTTTCACATTTTCGGCCAAATCCAAGGGCGCATTTGCCTCTAATACCAGATATACTACAAGTTCGTCGATTTTCTCTTGTACTATCCTATAACGCCGTATCCCTTTATGGTCTCGCAAAGAGATGCTAAAACCCGCTGTTAAAACTCTTCCGCTGGGCAGGGTGATCGCATCTTCACATCTTCCCTCCAGTTTTGCCAGAAGAGGCAGCCCCCTACCACAAGGACAGAGCTTCTCGCTCAGGACGCCTACATCTTCTGTATCGTATCTTATGAAAGGCATTGCGTAGGAATGAAGCGCGGTGGCTACTATCCGGCCTTTTTCACCCGCCTGGGCAGGCAGCCCGTTTCTAACTATCTCCAGAAAAACCGTATCGGCATTTATATGGAAGCCGCAGTGAGGTGCACATTCCCAGGCTGTTGCCCCGCATTCCATCATCCCGTAAAAATTGAATACCGGCACCTGAAAATAATCCTCTATTCTTCGGCGGGTTGATTCATCCAGAATTTCAGCATGAGAAAAAACCAGCCGCGGGCCTCGCCCGGACTTTTTCTCTGGCCTGGTGCTCGCCATAAGTCGTCTCAAAAGAGACGGGTAACAAACCAATATATCAAAATCTTCCTCTTTTAGAAACTGGGCGACATATTCTTCATTTCCCACCAAGGGCACATATTCTCTCCGCATAATTCCAAGAGATTGAAACCAATATTTTCGTGGTTCAGGTAACCAGGGCAAATCGCGTATTTGAACTTTCTTATCCTGCCACTTGAGCCCCGCGCCCATAAACGACCGTGTCCACACAATGTCGAAAAATTCTTTCTCCCTTTTGGTCAGATATAGACTCAAAGGCTTGCCCGTAGAGCCGCTGGTTCTTAACTCCAGGCATTTTGACCTTTCAAATCCTCTGGCCATTATCTCTTCCGGAGGGAGCGCTTGAACTTGAGACTTGGTGGTGATAGGGATTTTTGCTAAATCCTCGTGGCTTCTGATATCTTCAGGCCTAATGCCGGCCGTCTGGAAAAGGCGCCGGTAATAAGGAACATTTTCATAGGCGTGCTTCAGAAGCCTTTTTAACTTCTGCCACTGAAGTCTTGCTAAGTCCTGGGGTTTGAGCCACTCGTTTCGCTTCAAGCGATAAAGCTGAATT
>LIZR01000148.1 GCA_001302825.1 Planctomycetes bacterium DG_23
ATCTTCACCGAAATCTGGGAGAAAGTGTAACTGTAGCGGCCGAGGACGGGTCTCATTGGTTACTACTGGAGTGGCAACGCTGCATTTTGCTCAAGGGGCAGATTATGGCCTATTTGATGGGAATTGATGTTTCCACCACCGGTTCCAAGGCACTAATAATCAATGAGAAGGGCGAGCCGGTGGCCTCGGTGGTTCACGAATATCCTATTTCTACGCCCCGGCCCAATTGGTCCGAACAGAATCCCGCTGACTGGTGGGAGGCCACGGTTCATTCCATCCGCGAGGCCATTGAAGAGGCCGAAATCACTGCCGCCCGTATCGCTTGCCTCGGGCTTTCCGGCCAGATGCATGGGCTGGTGCTTCTGGATAAAAGCGACAGGGTCCTTCGTCCGGCGATTCTCTGGAATGACCAGCGCACCGGGGCGGAGTGCGAAGATATGGCGCGCATCATTGGCCGGGAGCATCTGATTGAAATTACCTGCAACCCGCCGCTCACCGGCTTCACCGCGCCCAAGATATTATGGGTAAAGAAGCACGAGCCGGAAGTTTATGATAAGGCCGCCCGTATCCTCCTCCCCAAAGACTATATCCGCTATCGACTCACTGGCGCCATTGCCACCGAAGTCTCGGATGCCTCGGGCACGCTCCTCTTTGATGTGCCCGGGAGGTGTTGGTCCGAGGAACTGCTCCAGAAACTCCAGATAGACCGCCGGCTCTTGCCGGATTCCTTTGAATCGCCCGAGGTCTCCGGCAAAATCTCGGCTTCGGCTGCAGAGGAAACCGGACTTGCGGAAGGGACGCCGGTGGTCGGCGGAGGAGGTGACCAGGCCGCCGGCGCTGTGGGCAACGGCATCGTAAAAACTGGCGCTATCTCCGCCACCATAGGCACCTCCGGCGTGGTCTTCGCCTTCAGCGACTCGCCCAAAGTGGATTTGCCCAAAGCGCGCACGCAGACCTGCTGCCACGCCGTCCCCGGTAAATGGCACATAATGGGTGTTTCCCTTTCCTCCGGCGGTTCACTCAGATGGTTTCGGGACTGTCTCAGCCAGTATGAAGTGGCCCAGGCCGAATTCCGCAGTATTGACCCTTATGAGGTAATGACCGAAGAGGCGGCCCAGGCCCCGCCCGGCTCCGAGGGCCTCCTCTTTCTGCCCTATCTCACCGGCGAGCGAACCCCGGTAATAGACCCGGATGCCAAAGGTGCCTGGGTGGGCCTCAATGTCAGGCACACCAAAGGACATCTTATAAGGTCTGTAATGGAGGGTGTGGCCTATTCACTGCGCGATTCTCTGGAGATAATGAAAGAGATGGGAATAGAGGTAAGGGAGATAAGGGTCTCCGGCGGTGGGGCAAGAAGCAGCCTCTGGCGGCAGATTCAGGCCGATATCTATAATCATCCGGTTGTGACCACCACGGCAACCGAGGGGCCGGCATTTGGCGTGGCGCTTTTGGCCGGAGTGGGAAGTGGACTTTTTTCTTCAGTTGAAGAGGCCTGCGAGGCTACTATAAAGGTCGTTTCTGAAACCAAGCCTACGCGAGAAAATGTGGAAATCTACGAGCGCTATTACGCGCTTTATCGCGGGCTCTATGGCGCGCTAAAAGAAACAACCCAGGGCATCGCCGGGATAATTTCTTCAGCGAAAAAGACTACTTGAAGGCGAAAAAAGGGTTAATGGGCCGGGGTAGATATAGTATGATTATAGCAGCTGAGGGTTTGGCTTGAGCATCGCGAGGAGTTCTGATGCGTTTGGGTTTGATTATAATATTTAGCCTCCTGGGAAGCGTGGGAGCGGTTGCTGGAGCAGGGCTTTGGCTACTGCTGCGGGAAGAGGTGCGCCGTCATATTGTGCCCTGTCTGGTAAGTTTTGCCGCCGGGACGCTTTTAGGCGCGGCTTTTTTGGGCCTTATTCCCCACGCCTTTGAGCACATTCCCCCCTCCGCGGTTATGGCCACCGTGCTGGTCGGAATTATCCTCTTTTTTGTGCTGGAGAAATTGGTGCTCTGGCGGCATTGTCATAAAATAGATTGCGATGTGCACGATGCCGCCGGGCCGCTTATCCTGGTGGGAGATGCGTTTCATAACCTGGCAGATGGGGTGATTATTGCCGCGGCCTTCATCGGGGGAGTTCCCCTGGGCGTCGCTACGGGGGTGGCCGTAGTGGCGCACGAAGTTCCCCAGGAGGTGGGAGATTTTGCCATCCTGCTTAATAGCGGTTATTCCCGCCGCCGCGCTTTCAAGTATAATATGCTCTCCAGCCTCACCACTTTCGTCGGGGCCGTTATCGCTTACTTTTCCCTGACTCATATACAGATGGCGGTGCCCTATGTAATGGCGCTTTCGGCGTCAAGTTTTCTTTATATCTCTATGGCGGATTTAATTCCGGGACTTCAGGGCCGTATGGGCCTGGCTTCAAGCATCCGCCAGTTCGTCCTCCTCCTGGCGGGCATCGGCGTCATCCTGCTTTTCCATCTTCATCCTCACCCGTAGATGGATGTGTTAACTATGGCCAGAACAAAGCCATTTGAAACCCACCCCCACCGATATGACCATTGGTTCGAGAGACATAGGTTCGCTTACGAGTCAGAACTTGAGGCCGTAAGATTACACCTACCTCTGGAAAGACGCGGCCTTGAAATCGGGGTGGGAAGCGGGAGGTTTGCGGCGCCTTTGGGAATTAAATTCGGCCTTGAGCCAGCTCAAAAAATGATAGAAATGGCCAGGAAGCGGGGGATTTGTGTGGCCTCAGGCGTTGCCGAGGCCCTGCCTTTCAGAAATGCTTCATTTGATTTTGCCCTGATGGTTACCACGATTTGTTTTCTTGACGACATAAATGCCGCATTCAAAGAGGTTCACAGGATATTAAAGCCCGGCGGCTCCCTTATCATCGGCTTTGTAGATAAAAATAGCTCCCTCGGCAAATTATACCAAGAGCGCAAGGCCGACAATGTCTTTTATCAGCCTGCCACCTTCTTTTCCGTAGAAGAAGTCGTTTCGTTCCTTCTGAATACCGGCTTCAAGGACTTAAAATTCACCCAGACCATCTTCAAAAATCTATCCGACATAAGAAGCGCGGAGCCCGTAATCCCCGGTCACGGCCAGGGGTCATTTGTGGTTATTGAGGCCGGCAGATGATTAGGGTATGAATTCACCCTTTGAAAAAGCCTCTCTCTCATCTGGCAGGCAAGAAAATATTTGCAACCTGGGGAAAGAATATTATTATCTAATGTAGGTTGCTATCTAAGTAGCGAGTGTTTTTGTCGTTTCTTGCTGCGAGGCCTTTGCGGAAAATACCCACTTATGGCGCTAAAAAGAGAACTGAGTCTCGTTGATGTCTTCAGCATAGCCGCCGGTGCTATGATAAGTTCGGGCCTTTTTATCCTGCCCGGTCTGGCATTTGCAAAGGCCGGTCCGGCGGTGGCGCTTTCCTATCTTCTGGCGGGACTACTGGTTCTGCCGGCGATGCTGGCCAAGGCGGAACTTTCCACGGCTATGCCCAGAGCAGGCGGTACCTATTTCTTTATTGAAAGAAGTATGGGGGCGGCGCCCGGGACTTTAGGCGGGATTGCCTCCTGGTTTTCTTTAAGTTTCAAAAGCGCCTTTGCCCTGATGGGGATGGGCATATTCGCCAGTTTGATTAATCCCAATATCGCTGACGCCCAGATAAAACTCATTGCGGTTGGGTGTTGCCTATTTTTTATGATTATCAATCTATTGGGCGTCAAACTTGCCGGAAGATTTCAGGTGGGTATGGTTCTTTTTCTTATTGGCATCCTGGCGCTCTATATCGTTCGCGGTTCGTTTTCTCTTGACTCCCACAGATACATTGCTTTTATGCCTTTTGGGGTAGGCTCGCTTTTCGCCACCGCGGGCCTGGTATTTGTTTCCTACGGGGGCTTGACCAAAATCGCCAGCGTGGCAGAGGAAGTGAAAAATCCCGGCCGCAATATCCCTTTGGGGATGTTTCTGGCATTTGTTACTGTAGGCCTCCTTTACTTTCTGGTCATCCTGGTGACCGTGGGTTTAGTCACTCCGGAGAGACTTTCCACTTCGCGCACCCCCATTTCTCTCGGCGCCACTCGTTTACTGGGAACTCCCGGAATGGTGATAATGGCCGTAGCCGCACTTCTGGCCTTCATCTCCACGGCCAATGCCGGGATTATGACCGCTTCCCGTGCCCCTATGGCTATGAGCAGGGATGAACTTTTGCCCGGGTTTTTCCAGAGGGTGAACTCCAGGTTCGGCACGCCGCATTTTTCTATCATTTTCACCAGCGCCTTTATGCTGGCAGTCATCCTGTTTTTGGACCTGGAAGACCTGGTGAAGACGGCTTCCACTTTGATGATTCTCCTTTTTGCCTTTGTGAATCTCTCGCTCATCATTATGCGAGAAAGCAGGATACAAAATTACCAGCCGAAATTCAGAGCGCCTCTTTATCCCTGGCTCCAGATAGGGGGCATCGTGGGATGTGCATTTCTTATTGTGGAGATGGGAAACCTTCCCCTGCGCATAACCGCCATATTTCTCGTTTGTGGATTCTTATGGTATTGGGTTTATGCGCGCATAAGAGTGGCCAGAGAATCCGCCCTCATTCACATCATTGAGCGTCTCACCGCCAGGGAACTAACCAGTTATACACTGGAAACAGAATTAAAACATATCCTGAGGGAAAGGGACGAGATTATTGAAGATAGATTTGACCATATGATAAAGGATAGCCAGGTCCTGGATATAGAAGGCCCTTTGGGTATGGAAGAATTTTTCCAGGAAGTGGCTCGTGCCCTGGCAGAAAAGTTGGATGTGCCGGCGGAGAAACTAAGTGATTTGTTTATGGTGCGCGAGCAGCAGTCCACCACGGTTCTTGCGCCGGGGCTCGCCATCCCCCATATTATCATTGAAGGCGAGAACAAATTTGAGATTCTTCTGGCCCGATGTAAAGAGGGCATCGCTTTCACTGAGGAGCATCCCAAGGTGCATACCGTCTTTGCCCTGGTGGGCTCCAGGGACGAACGCAATTTCCACCTGCGCGCTCTGGCGGCCATTGCGCAGATTGTGCAGGAGGCTCATTTCAATAAAAGATGGCTGAGCGCCCGCAGCCCCGAGGCCCTACGCGACATCGTGCTTTTGGGCAAACGCGAACGGCATATTGGGATATGAATTATCTGGCCGTAACTATACGGCGTTTGTGGTGATTAGCGCTACAGAATAAAATACTGATCAAAAATAAGTTTACTCTTTGGCAACATTTGCGCGGGGCGGTTGACATGGCAGAAGAAGCACTGATTGAACTTATTATCCACGGCAGGGAGGAGCGAAACTTGGAATACAAAGGGTCCCTGAGTTGGAAATATAATACTACAAGGGCTGAAGCAGCAAAAACCTGTATGGGGATGGCAAACATTCCAGATGGGGGAGCGATTGTATTTGGCGTAAAAGAAATGTCGCGCAATCAATACGAGCCAATTGGAATGAAAAGTAGTCACTTTGAATCCTTCAATCAGGACGATGTGTCAGATTATGTGAACGGCTATGCTGACCCGTATGTAGAATTGAAAGTGAGCAAGGTACCACATGATGGAAAGAAATTCGTTATAATTCAGGTTCAAGAATTTTCGGAATTACCAGTTATATGTAAAAAAAACGGACCGGAAGGATTGAAAAAGGGGGCGATTTTTACACGCCCGAGGCGTAAGAATGAAACTGTTGCTGTTCCCAGTCAAACAGAGATGAGAGAAATATTGGACAGCGCCGTTGACAAAAGAGTCAGAAAGAATAGGGAACAGTTATTTAGATGGGGGCTGATCAGGCCAGCCGCTCCGGAGGACATAGACGTTCAAAAGTTTGAAGAGCAACTGAGGAATTTGTAGAAATGGAAGAAAGG
>LIZR01000149.1 GCA_001302825.1 Planctomycetes bacterium DG_23
GAAATGGGGCGGGCAGAAATATTTTGGCGGCCATCTTCCCGCGCTTCTTCCCTGGTATACTAAAAGGGAATTCATAGGCGGGCCGGAGCCCGATCATTATATAAAACACCATTTCGCTTCTTTCACTTACGGGGAACTGTTTGGTAGGGATATCACGGGTTTTTCTCTTTCGCTCCTTCAAACCTACTTCGATACCTATAACATAAAGTGGATTATAGCCTGGTCGGATAAATCGCGCATTTATTTCCAAAGGCACTCCGGCTACATAACCTATCTCCACTCTATCGGCGATTTTTCGTTCTATGAAGTAAGGAGAAACCCGAATTTTTTCCTCAAAGGAAGTGGAAAGACAAAGGCCGACTACAACAAAATCGTGGTTACCGAGGCCTCTCCAGGCGAGGTGGTGCTCAAATATCACTGGCTCCAGACCCTACGCACCAAACCGCCCCTCAAGATAGAAGCATATCCCGTCCCGGACGACCCTATCGGATTCATCAAGATTTACAACGGCGAGGTAAGAGACTTCGAGATTTATAACGCCTATTAATGGCGTCATCCAAAATTGCCAGCCAGGATGATGCGTTGTGAATGCCAGACATCAAAGAAGAGGCGAAAGAGGATAAGCTGGAGGGCCATAAGCACAAGGGCGATAAGCAGACTCTTCCGGGAAAGAAGCCGCCCCTTTTCAACTGCGGCGGTGCCGAAGGCCAACCCCACCGCCCCCAGGAAGTGCCACAGCCGCCCCGTCTCCCCTCTATTAACTCCCCAGATAGTCAATATAAAAAGGACGGCCATAAGAGCGAGAAGCACCAGCGAGGTTATTTCAGGACTTCTTTTCTTAAGGGTATGACCCCAGGCCCGACCCAGACCAAAGATGAATATGCACGCCGCCGGGATGCCCATAAAAAGAAAAAGGTCGGGCAAAGCCAAAAGCACCCACTTCCCGTAGGTGCGCGGAAAGTGGGAGTAAAACTCATCGTTTTGAGCCAGGCATATCCAGAAGACCCTGAAGGCATTGTAGCGAAGGAGCAAAAGCAAAAGGTTAGGCACCAGGAAACCCGCCGCCGCGGCACACGCAATCTTAAGCGTCGGCCAGAAACCCGTCTTTAGCCGTTCCCTCCTCCCCGGCAGCGCAAAAAAATAAATCACTAAACAAATGCCCGTTAAGGCCACCATCACCGGAAATGATAGGATAAAAAACGACCAGATAAAAAGCGTAAGTCCACTGCAGAAGGCGTAAAAGAGGCTCTTAGAGCGGATGGCCTTCACCAGGAAAAATGAATAGAAAAGCGCCAGGGCAGGCAATATCTGGTCCGGCGAAGGTGAGAAAATCATAATAGCAGGCGTAAGGCCCACAAAAGCCGCGGCTAAGTAAGCCGTTTCCTCTCCGGCAATTTCCTTAGTCAAAAGATACGCCGCAATGAGAGCCGTGCTTCCAAAAAGACAAAAGAAGAAGGCCACCAGAAGCAGCCCCACAAAAGTCGCCTCCCCCAGGGCAAAAAGCCCGGCTTCATAGACCACCCGATAATGAGGATAAATGCGAAAGAAGAGGCGATTTAGCCAGGCGTTGGTGCCGCGATGGGCCTGGAGAAATTCTATGGTGGCGTAGATGAGTAGGGTGCTGCCGGGGGGATGGGTATTCACCTTGGGCGCGGCGTGAAACCACTGCCTGGAGATGCGCTCGGCGAAATTCTCCAGGTATGACCTTATTGAAAGAACCCGCTGCGATTCCATAAAATAAGCCCCGGTGGTGTGGGGGGAGGACATCGTAACCAGCGTTTCCACGGCTCCATACTCCCAGAGATATGGGGCGATAACCTGAAGGCCAAATACCAAGATAAAAAGAAGCAAGACAGCGAACGCCCTGCCGCGGCGCTGCATTCGTCCTATGCGCCCCAGCCCCAGAAAAACCACCATAAGATATAGCGCCAAGAAAACCCCCGGCCCCAAAAGCCGCTCCCAGGAACGCTCCTGGGTATAGTCCCAGGTCCATTCCCCCTCCACTCCTATGGGCACCTTGTAATACGCAATAATCAAGGCAAATAAGGTGAACCCGCCCGCAACCAAAAGGAAGAAAAAGTTACTTTTTTGTTTTCCCTGCCCCAAAATCTACCGCCTTTCAGCACTAAAGTCCTGCCTGCCGGCAGCCAGGCTTGCTGCGCGAAAGCCTCCTTCAGGCAGGCCGCGCGGGTCTTCTTCCCGGGGCGTTACATCCGAAGTATGGAGGTAGAAATCCAAAAGACGCCTTTCCAACTTGCGCTGCAGTTCCGCTGCCTGGGGGCGACCGTAAAGATTCTCCAGTTCCCGCGGGTCGGCCCTCATATGGTAGAGTTCACAAGTGTCCGAGGTGCGATAAATGAGTTTATGGGTGGCGGTGCGTATCATCACTGCGCGGCATACACTCGCCGGGTGCGTCTGCTGGAGCAGGCCCTTCTGATAATAGATATTGTCCGGGCCTCTTTGGGCATAAGTGCCAACCGAGCGTCCCTCAAAACAGTGCGGCTCGTGCGGGTCATAACCGCCCTGGGCAAATGCCGCGCGCTCTTCATCTCCCCGCGCGCCGGAAAGTTGGGGCACGAGGGACTTCGCAAAATGCGTATGCTCGGCCACGACCCCGGCCAGTTCCAGGATAGTGGCCATAATGTCAAAAAGTTCCACCGGTGTATCCACTATGTGAGCGGCGACGCCGCCCGGCATCCGCATCACCAGCGGCATACGCAATATGGTATCATCCAGCGCCGAGGGCCATTTCTCCACCAGGCCGAACTCGCCTGCCCAATCACCGTGGTCCGAGATAACGATGACGCAGGTATCATCGGCCAGCCCCGTCTCATCCAGCGTTTTAAGCACTTCGCCCAGAAGAAAATCCATATAGGTTATCTGACCGAGATAGATGGCGGCAATCTTACGGAAGTCTTCCTCGGTGAGCCTGTCCAGCCAGCGCGTCTGGTGAATGAGCCGATGAAACATCGGCTTTCCTTCAAAAACTTTCGGCCGTAGCGGCGGCACCTCCTGCGGCGCATACATATGGTGATAAGGCTCGGGCGCAGAATACGGCGGATGGGGCAAGACCAGCGGAAGATAAAGGAGAAACGGCTTTTTATGCGCTGAGCGCAGAAAGTCCATCCCCATCTGCACGCAGGCCGCATCGCTCGTTTCCATCGCTTCGCCGACAAAAGGGTGGGCCAGGAAACTGTCGTAACGCGGGTCTTCAGGGTCGCTGGCGACTCTCGGCCCAAAGCGACCGCGGCCTCTTGGATAAAGTGATTCTGTAACAGAAGTAGCGAAACTTTCCTGAGAGAGCAAATCGTTTTTGCCATACCAGCGCACATCATATCCGGCGGCGGTCAAGTATTTGAAAAGATTAGGCTCATCGGGACGCAGGAGATGCCAGAGAGTGCGATGCCCCCTTATATGCGGATACCAGCCCGTGAACATACTCGCGCGGCTGGGTGAGCAAACGGGATGCTGGGCGTAACACTGGCCGAAGCGCGTGCCTTCTTCCGCCAGGCGGTCGAGATGGGGCGTCTTTACCAATGGATGGCCATAACAGCCGGCGCTTTCGGCGCGCCACTCATCCGGCATAAAGATGACAAAGTTCATCGTTTCCTCCTCGCTGGCAGCCTCTTTTCTATTATTTTGCTCAAATTGATATCAAAAGTAAAATGATTTATGGGGAAATTTGCGAAGGTCGGGCGGCAAGAGAAAAGGCCTGTCATTCCTACAGGGACCCTTCAGGGTCGAGGGAAAGGGGCTCAGGCCTGCCTGCCGGCTTCAGCCTGAAGGGTGACCCTGAAGGGTCCAGAAGGGCGTTCAGGGGATTAATCCCTGCCTACCAGCAGGCAGGTTGTTTCAGGGGTTCCGCTACTCACTCGCTCGCCGCTTTGAGGATAAGCTGATATGAGGCCCTTCTCTTCAGTTTGCTCCCCTGGGGAAAGACCGCCGAGGAGAGTATTTTTGTATGGCGTTTGTCCGGATAGGGCGAAGTAGAGATGTTAATTATCCCTTGATCAAAAATAATCTTCTCGCCCTGGTAAGCGGGATTTGCATTAATCTTAGCCACGGCAATGGCTGCGCCGGCTTCGGCCAGTTCCTGGGCCGCGGCGGCGTGGAATTTCATCCTGGAATTTACCAGGGCCAAGTTCACGGCTCGATAAATAAGGCTCAAGTATATGCTCGAAAGAAAAATAACCACCAGGGCAACCACAAGAGCCGCGGCCTTTTTTTCTTTTCTTTTCCTCGCCATAAACTTGCTTCCTCACTCGTCATTCGAAATCACCGTAGGCGGGCTCGTCCCTGAGCCCGCCCGGGAGCCGAAGCTTTGTATCGGAGTCAGGGACGACCCCGACTACGGGACCGACTTTTTTACTGCGCTGCCTCGCAGAGATACCCTCCAGGCAGAAGACAAAACTTTAGAGAGGTAACCGGTCCCCTTTCGCCGGCTTTCCTGAAACTAATCTCACTCCAGAGGAGCCTGTGCACCTTGCCCTTTTCCTCTCGATCCGCAGGGCGAGAGCTAACAAAAAATTCCATCGGGGGCGGCGCCAAATGGAATTTCATCTTGACTAAACCGGGGCCCAGGGCAAAAATGCGTGAGTTTAGAACCCGCATTTCCGCATCAAACTCGGTTCGCTCAACCTCTGTCTCTTTCTGGCGATAAACCACATATCGTGCTGTAGTCTCATTTTCTAATCCGGCGGGAAGGCCGAGGATGAGAGAGCCTTCACCCGTTTCAAAAGAGGCCAGTTTATCCAACACGGCCTCGGCGGCCTTGACATCTTTTCTGAGCGCCAGGATAAGTAAGTTCCGCCTCTGGCGCGCGGTAACTTGTGCGGAGGTGGAGCGTAAAAGGTCGAAGAAATCGTAAAGAAATGCCAGAAGAAGGCCAATGGCTACGCTCATAATGGCCATAGCCACCAGGACTTCGGCGAGGGTCATCCCGCCCTGTCCTCGATAAAGGCCTCTGCGGAGGCCGGACCGGCTGGCCTTCTTGAAACGCCAAGGCTTGCCCAATTGCCTGCCAGGCAAAGGAGCCACTTTCAGCCTTCCTCTCTGGCTTGAAGAAGGTCTCACTTTTTTTCTCCTATCCAGATAACGGTGCTCAAGGATAGATGCCTATTCCTTGAGCCTTCCCGCCATTCTATGGAAGCGGTAACCTTCCTCAAATCCAGACTTTGCTCACCATACTCCTCCACCTTTACCCTGCCCTCTCCCCGAGGGTGGTTCATTAAGCGGTGGCTGTGGTCGTAGATGGGAAATTCCCCCGGCTCTTTTAAGGCCTCCGGAGGCAGGGCGCGAACAATCTCCAACTGGTCCTGAAGAAGTCCCAGGATAGCCTCTTCGGTCTCCACCCAACTTAGCCTGAACAAACCGGCGGAGACTGCGCCTAAAAGCCCGGCCAGAAGCAAGCCTAATATACCCAGAGCCACCAGCACTTCGGCCAGGGTGAAGCCGCGCTCCTTGGACGCTCCAACCATCTCTTGCTCCTCAGACTATCAGGAAGTTGATGCGCATTCTCAATAGCGAAATCTCGGCTATGCAAATGCCCCTACAATTGAAGCCAGCGTAGAGATGACCAAAAGGAACAAAGATGCCACACAACATCCGGCAGCGATAATGCCCAGCGGGCCCAAAATCCGCCGCAGGAGTCTCGCCCGGTATTCCGCCTTTATCTCATAAAATCTCGCCGTGCGTTCAAGCGAATGGGAAAGCCTTCCCTCTTTTTCGCCAAATGAGACCATCCAGTAAGCGGTGCGCGTGACCAGCGGCGAG
>LIZR01000020.1 GCA_001302825.1 Planctomycetes bacterium DG_23
CACGAAAAACAACCACAGAGGACACAGAGAAAACAAACCGCAGATACACGCAGATTATCGCAGATAGTTTTAATTTTTTTCTTCTAATATTTTTATCTGCGTAATCTGCGGTCAGACTGGCAAACCTATTTCTTTTGACAGCCCCTGTCATTTTTGCTAAAATGTAGCGTTAGCAATTCTGCCCGTGCGGGCAGGTGGCCAGAAAAGATTATCTATGAACGGTCAACGATGAACGATGAACAATATGTGTATAAGGGCAAATTATTAAATCTCAAAGCGGTCGAAGTTATTCTGCCTTCAGGCCGCAAGGCTACGCGCGAGGTGGTGGAACATCCCGGTGCTGTGGCCATCGTCCCTTTGACTTCACCGGACAGGGTCGTTCTGGTGCGCCAATTTCGCTACGGACCAAACCGCACGCTCCTGGAAATTCCGGCGGGGACCCTGGAGCCCGGCGAGGACCCCTTGAGTTGCGCCAGAAGAGAACTGGCTGAAGAGACGGGTTTTGGCCCGGGGAAACTCCAGAAAGTCGGTGAGTTTTACACCTCTCCGGGCATCTTGAACGAAATCATACATCTTTTTGTAGCCACGGAACTCAAAAGCATCTGTGCTCCGAAAAATGGCGATGAGGATGAAAAAATAGAAATTGTGGAATTAAACCTTGATGAGGCCCTGAATATGATAAAATCCGGCCGAATCGTTGACGCCAAGACCATCATTGGCCTTCTTCTCGTGAGTCGTGCGACCTGAGACCTGAGACGTCATTATGCGACCATATTACGATTATAGCGATTACGAGCGAAAATACTCGCTGGCTATGGGAGGTCGGCTCACCCCGGGGGTGAAGTGGCTCCTCATTGCCAATGTGGGCGTATTCGTAGTGCAATATTTTTCCCGTCATTCTGGTTTATTTGAAATGTGGTTTGCCCTCACCCCGGTCTTAGTAGTTAAAAAATTTATGGTGTGGCAAATCTTCACCTATATGTTTCTTCACGGGAGTTTTTTTCACATATTTATAAATATGTTCGTGCTTTATATGTTCGGCGGCGAGGTGGAGCGGGCGATGCGGACAAAGGGGTTTTTGCGCTTTTATTTTATCACCGGGATAGTCGCCGGGCTCACCGGTTTTATCTTCGCCTATAATCATTCAATGGTGGGAGCCTCCGGGGCCATCTTTGCGGTGCTGGCCGCCTTTGCTACCTTCTATCCCAATACAATAGTGCTTTTTATGTTTATCTTCCCTATGAAGGCCAAACATATGGTTCTACTTATTGGAGGGATAGCCTTGCTGGCAACCTTATCGGGCGGCAGAGGCAATATCGCCCATTTTGCTCATCTGGGTGGGCTTGCCGCCGGGATTTTGTATTTGCATTACGGACGCTTGAAGTCTCGCTTTCATTTTTCGGGCAGTGATTATTTCCGCCGCCGCAAAGAGGAGCGTGAGTGGCAAATCCGCCAGGAGGTTGATAGGCTCCTGGACAAGGTGCACCGGGAAGGTATGGGCAGCCTCACCAAAAAAGAGCAGAAGTTCTTGAAAGAGGCCTCCCGCCGCTTCCGCAGTGGCGAGTGAAGATATAACACGAATTCCACGAATTAGGCGAATTACACGAAAAAGGCATCTATTTAATATTGGAGCGCTAAAATGGCTGAGGCGGCTTATCAGATTTGCGTAAATGCGGAGTGCAAGGCGACCTACGATGTGGGCGAAGTCCTTTTTGCCTGTCGGAAGTGCGGGTCGCTCTTGGATGTGGCATATGATTTTTCCCGGGTGCGCTTGCCCAGGAGACTTTCGGATTTTGAACTGCGTTGGAGCAAGCGCAAAGACCCGCTTAACCTCTCCGGCGTCTGGCGGTTCCGCGAACTTATTCCCTTCGCCAAGAAGCGCGATATCGTTACTATCGGCGAGGGCCAGACCCTGCTCATTGAGGCCCGAGAATCACTCGCTAAATATGTCGGGCTCGAGCCGGGCAGGTTTTTCCTCCAGTATGAGGGCCTGAATCCTTCGGGGTCTTTCAAGGATAATGGGATGACCGGGGCCTTGACCCATGCCCGGATGGTGGGGGCCAAATCGGCCATCTGCGCCTCAACCGGAAATACGGCTTCATCGCTGGCGTTATTCGCCGCGGCCAGCGGCGCGCTTCGGGCCATAGTGTTCATCGGCAAGGGAAAAATTGCTCACGGCAAACTTGCCCAGATCCTGGACCACGGCGCCAAAACTTTGCAGATTGAGGGCGATTTTGACGATGCTATGCAGAAGGTGCAGGAGGTAGCCACTGACCCTCGCTACTACCTGGTAAATTCCCTGAATCCCTTTCGCCTCGAAGGCCAGAAGGCCATTATGTTCCGCATCCTGGAATCATTGGGCTGGCGCATTCCCCGCTGGATTGTCCTTCCCGGGGGTAATCTGGGCAACACTTCCGCTTTCGGCAAGGCCTTCCAGGAACTTTACGAACTGGGCCTCATTCGCCGCAAACCGCACCTGGCCGCAATTAACTCCACCGGCGCCAATACCTTTTATCAGATTGCGGAAAAGAAGGGCATCAAATGGAATAAAGGTAAAGTGGATGAGGTGGCTATAAAGCGCTATTACCAGCATATGGACGAGCGGGGCATCCGGGCGAAGACCATAGCCAGCGCCATAGAGATAAATCGGCCGGTAAATCTCATTAAGGCCTTGCGCAGTCTGGAGTGGACGCGGGGTCTGGTGAGGCAGGTTCCTGATGAAGAAATCTTTGACGCCAAGGCCCAGGTGGGCAAGGGCGGACTCGGATGTGAACCGGCCTCGGCAGCGGCGGTGGCCGGAGTGAGGCGCTTACGACGGGAAGGGATAATCGGCGAAAAAGACCTGACCGTGGCCCTTATCACCGGGCATTTGCTCAAAGACCTGGACGCCACTGTGGGCTATCATACAACACCCAAATCCGAACTTCCCGAAGTCTTTGCCGGCTTCAAGGTTAAAAGGGCACGCTTCCAAAATCGCCCCATTCCGGTGGCCAATGATCTCGAGGCTATCCTTCGGGCCTTGAAGAAGTGATTCTATGGACACGGCAGATGCTCATTTTCAAAAAGGAGCCGATAATGATAAAAGTGGCTATTAACGGTGCCTGCGGTAGGATGGGAAGCCGTTTAGTGTCGCTGGTGAGTGAAGCTGCGGATTTGGAACTTGCCGCGGCATTAGAACGCCAGGACCGGCCTGAAATAGGGCAGGATATAGGAGAGCTGGCCGGCGTAGGTAAACTCGGTCTTCCTCTTGAGGCAGATTTGACCCGCGATGTTGATGTAATGGTTGATTTTTCTACGCCTGATGCTACTATGCAACGCCTCGCGCGCTCTCTCGAAAAAAAAATATCTATGGTCATTGGCACCACCGGCCTGAGCACCGAACAACTTGCTCAAATAAATGAGGCCGCCGAGACTATTCCTATCCTCATTTCGCCCAATATGAGTGTGGGGGTGAATGTGCTTTTCGCCGTGGCAGCAGAGGTAGCAAAGGCCCTAAGCGAGGATTTTGATATAGAGATAGTGGAGTTGCATCACCGGTTCAAAAAGGATGCGCCCAGCGGGACGGCTTTGAAAGTGGCGCAAAATATTGCCGCGGCTCTGGGCAAGAATTTGGATGAATGTGCGGTATACGGCCGAAAGGGGATAGTAGGGGAGCGGCCAAAGGGCGAGATTGCCGTACACGCCATACGCGGTGGCGATATAGTCGGCGAACATCATATCATTTTTTCCACGCTGGGCGAAAGGGTGGAACTGGTGCATCGTGCGCATACCCGCGATGCCTTCGCCCGCGGGGCTCTGCGGGCGGCCAGATTTATCGTGGGCAAGCCAGCCGGAAAATACGAATTCTGCGATATGCTGGGAAATGTCGGTTAGTAAGCGAACCGCATAAATCGTGCCAAATCCATTCAATTATCCCAATTTTTTGCTTGACTTTTGAGACACCACCTGGTTAAATAAAGGGTTTGATACTTTTGGCCTTCGGAAAATATTTTTACTTTTAGTGCTGGGGTTCAGTAAATGGCTAACCCTATCGAAGAGTTGCGC
This sequence comes from Planctomycetes bacterium DG_23, assembly GCA_001302825.1. Taxonomy (GTDB): domain Bacteria; phylum Planctomycetota; class DG-23; order DG-23; family DG-23; genus DG-23. The sequence goes on from LIZR01000020.1 coordinate 4,045, forward strand.
AGAGAGATAAACGACCTGGATAAAAAAATGGTTGAATTGCTGAACCAGCGGGCGGCGCTGGCTGGCAAAATCGGCGAAATAAAAAAGAGCCAGGGCCAGGGCGCTTACGACCCCAAACGGGAAAAAGAGATTTACCACCATATCCTCTCTCTCAACGAAGGGCCTCTGAGCAAAGAAGCGCTACTGAACATATATAGAGAAGTTATGTCCGGGATGCTGGTTCTGGAGAAAGAGGTGAAGGTGGCTTTTCTGGGCCCGCCAGGAACTTTCAGCCATAGCGCAGCCAAAGGTAAATTCGGTTCTTCGGTGGAGTTCACCCCGGCCAGGACCATTGAAGATGTATTTGTATTGGTGACGCGGGAAAAAGTGGATTATGGTGTGGTCCCCATAGAGAGTTCTTCCGGCGGCGGCGTGGTGGATACTATGGATATGTTTATGGATTACGATGTTAAGGTCACTGCCGAGGTTTTGCTTCCTGTGCATCACAATCTGTTGTCTCGTTCGCCCCGGGAGGAGATAAAAAAAATCTATTCCAAACCCGAGGCCCTGGCTCAGTGCCGGGAGTATTTAGCGGCAAATTTCCCTTTGGCAGAGCTAATCTCCACGGCATCGACCACAGAGGCGGCGCAAATAGCCTCCAAGGAAGATGGCCGAGCAGCCATAGCCAGCGCCGAGGCCGCTTCCCTTTATGAAATCCCCCTCCTGGAGGCAGAAATTGAGGATAGCCCTCAAAATCTCACCCGTTTTTTCGTCCTCGGCAAACAGCCTTCACAGCCCACGGGAAATGACAAAACCTCCATTATGTTCAGCATAAAAGATGAGGTGGGTGCACTTTGTGAGATGTTACTTCCCTTTAAGGAACACCACATAAATCTTACGCGAATTGAATCACGGCCTTCGCGGCGAAGGCCCTGGGATTACAACTTCTTTGTCGACCTCGAAGGCCACCGGGAAGACCGCAGAGTCAAGGCCGCGCTTGCCGAACTTCAGACCAAGTGCCAATATCTGCAAGTCCTTGGCTCTTACCCTAAGGCCCGTCCCCTGGAGGAAAGATGATAATCGTCGTTAAACCTGAGGCCACTGAAGAAGAGATTGAACGCATCATCCAGCGCATCAAAGAGTTGGGTCTCGAGCCGGATGTATCAAAGGGCGTTAAACGCACCATTATCGGGGTTATTGGTGAGGAGGATATAATCAGGCTCCAGCCTATTGAGGTAATGGCCGGCGTCGAGAAGGTAATGCCCATACTTGCGCCTTATAAGCGCGCCAGCCGGGAGTTTCGCCTGGAAGATACCATAGTAAAAATTGACCAGGTGGCGGTGGGAAGCGAAGAGATTGCTGTAGCCGCCGGGCCCTGCGCGGTTGAAGGTAAGGATATGCTATCTGCCACGGCAAGGTTAGTGAAAGAGGCCGGGGCGGTGCTCCTGCGCGGTGGAGCCTTTAAGCCCCGCACTTCTCCTTATAGTTTTCAGGGCCTGGGAGAAGAGGGCCTCAAACTCTTGAAGCAGGCGAGTGAGGAATTCGGTTTGCCCGTGGTTACCGAGGCAATGGATATCCGTCAAGTTGAATTGGTCGAAAGATATGCCGATGTAATCCAGATCGGGGCCAGGAATATGCAGAATTTTTCGCTGCTCACGGAAGTGGGCAAGAGCGAAAAGCCTGTGGTGCTCAAACGCGGTATGGCCTCCAGCATCAAGGAACTCCTGATGAGCGCTGAATATATACTCAATCAGGGAAACGGCAAAGTCATATTATGCGAACGGGGCATAAGGACTTTTGAAGATGCCACCAGGTTCACTGCCGACATTTCCGCTATCCCTGTGATTAAAGGCCTCACTCATCTACCAGTGATTTTTGACCCCAGCCACGCGGCCGGAAGATGGGATTTGGTCTCGCCTTTGGCCCGCGCTGCGGTTGCCGCTGGTGCAGATGGTCTCTTAATAGAGGTGCATCCAGAGCCGGATAAGGCCCTGAGCGACGGTTCGCAGGCGCTGCTTCCCAACCGCTTCGCCACGCTTATGCAAGATTTGCGAGCAATGGCTAAGGTTCTGGGCCGAAGACTGGCCGGGCAAAAAGTTGCGGTGTAAAAAAGTAAGGATGCTCAAGATGCGAAAGCCTTTTATTGCGGGAAACTGGAAGATGAACACTACGCTGTCTGAAGCCAGAGAATTGACGCAAGATTTGGTGGAGCATATGGCGAGCGTGGAACTCTGCGATTTAGCGGTCTGCGTACCCTTTGTCTACCTTTTCGCGGTGGGAGAAATAGTGAAAGGGACGAAGATTGTCCTGGGTGCGCAGAATCTTCACTGGGAGGAGAAAGGGGCCTTCACCGGCGAGGTCTCCGCAGCAATGCTCAAGGATTTCGGGACCGATTTGGTTATCATCGGACACAGCGAGCGCCGTCATATTATGGGCGAAAGCGATGAGATGATTGGTAAGAAATTGCGCCGGGCCCTGGATGCGGGCTTAAGGCCCATCCTTTGTCTGGGCGAACTCCTGGAGGAGCGCGAGGCCGGGACGACCGAAGAGGTCTTACGCCGACAGTTGGAGGAGGATTTCAAGAATATAAAGGGTGAGGATATGGCCTCGGTCACCATCGCTTATGAGCCGGTCTGGGCCATAGGGACCGGAAGGACAGCCACACCCGGCCAAGCCGCTGAGGCGCACGAGTTCATCCGCCATCTTTTGGCAGGAATGTATAATTCGGCAATTGCACAAGATACCCGCATCCAATACGGAGGAAGTGTCAAACCAGAAAACGCTTATGACCTCTTTAAGGAGGAGGAAATAGACGGTTTTCTGGTCGGTGGGGCAAGTCTTAGTGCAGAAGATTTCTCCAAGATAGTTGAGGAGGCCCTCAGGGCGCGAGATTTGTAGTTTGAGTGGCAGGAGGTGAATGGTGGTACTTCTCATAAAATTAATTTACTTCTTTATTTGCATACTCCTGATCCTGGTGATATTGGTGCAGGATCCCAGGGGCGGAGGGCTGGCCGGGATATTCGGAGGCCCCGGTGGCACCAGTGCCTTTGGCACTAAGACCGCAGACTTATTTACCAAGATAACCGTGGCTCTGGGGGTGGCCTTTTTCATAATCGTGATAGTATTGGGCAAGGTGGCGACTTCCAAAAGCATTATGCTTCGGACGATCGGCCCGCCTGCTGCCACCTCGGAGGAGTTACCCCAGGCCCCGGCTGAAGAGGCCCCGGTGGAAGAAACCAGCCCGCCCCCGGAGGCCCCGGCGGATTAGGGTCTTACCCTCTGCGGGTATTGCGAAATGCTGCAAAGGATACACAGGGCGATTTTCGTCTTGTCTTGGCTGAGACTACTGGCTGTAGTGGTCTACACGAGGCTGCTTCGGCTTTTCACAAATCCCCTTTTTCGCAGATGGCTGAAGATTATGGTAGCAGTCCATACGGCCTTGCTGGGACTCTTCAGGAACCAACTTTTTCGTAAATGTTTAAGGATACTCGCGGGAGTGGGGCTATTTTGCTTGGGCGTGGTTGGTGTCCTTTTGCCCTTCTTACCTGCCATCTTGTTCTTCATCCCGGGTTTACGCATACTTTTCGGGATAGACATCATCCAGATTGCCAAGCGAATAATACGGCGCTGGGGGCGATGTGGAAGAACGCCAGGTGCTTGAGATCTTGGAGAAGACCGGGGCGTATCTTAAGGGTCATTTTCTTCTTACCTCCGGGCTTCACAGCGGGCAGTTCTTTCAATGCGCTCAACTTATGCAGTATCCTGAGCCTACCGCATTACTTTGCAGCGAACTTGCAAGCCATTGGGATGCGGACAAAGTTGATGCAGTAGTGGGCCCGGCCACAGGGGGAATACTTCTTGCCTATGAACTGGCAAGACTTCTTGAGGCGCGGGCGCTTTATGCCGAGCCGGTCGAAGGCAAAGTAATGGAACTCAAGCGAGGCTTCAAAATTCGACCGGGAGAGCGGGCATTGGTGGTGGACGATGTCATTACTACCGGTGGCTCGGTGAAAAAGGTCATAGATGTGGTGCGAGAAAGGGGAGCAGAAGTCCTCGGTGTGGGGGCCCTGGTGGACCGAAGTGGAGGTGTCTCTTTCGGAGTTAGACTCACGGCGCTTGTAAGCGTAGAAGTCCCCAATTTTAGCGCGGAAGAATGTCCGCTGTGCAAAAAGGGCCTTCCCCTGGAGGACCCGGACGAACGCCTGGCCTCGGCCACATAAGAATTTTGGCAAAGGATTTCTTATGCAAAGTATGACCGGTTTTGGAGTTGCTTCATCAACTTCCGCAGGTGTGGAGATAACGGTAGAAGCGCGCTCTCTAAATCACCGTTATCTTAGAATAAATGTGCATCTTCCAGAAGTTTTAACCAGATATGAGCCGCAGGTTCTGGAAATGATAAAGGCCAGGGTGCAGCGGGGCACGGTGGACCTGAGCGTGAGGTTGGAGTTACCTGCGGCCACAGGTGTCTTTTTCAATCTCGACAAGGCCCGAATCTTTTGGCAGGAGTTGGAAAAACTAAGGAAGGAGTTCGGTATTAAAGATGGAATTAGCCTTGAAGCGCTGCTTTCTCTGCCCGGTGTGGTGGCAAACGCGGAGGCGGCCATAAAGCCCGAAAAAATTTGGCTTCAGGTGAAAGAGCTGGTGGAAGAGGCCCTGGAAGCTATGTTGGAGATGCGCCAGAGAGAGGGGGGAAGCCTTAAAGGCGACCTCAAAAAAGGCCTCAGCAAAATCTCATCACTCCTTGAGGAAGCCCGGGCTTGTTTACCTCAGGCCCTTAAGAGTTACGAGATGCGCCTGCGGGAAAGGCTTGACGGACTTTTGTCCGAGATGACAGAAAGGGAAATGAAATTCAGCGACGAGGAGGTGCTGCGGGAGATAGCGCTTCTTGCCGAGAAGGGCGATGTGAGCGAAGAACTGGCGCGGCTGGAAAGCCATATAGAGCAGTTTTCTCTTCTTCTTGATGAAGATTGCCCCATCGGCAGGAGGCTGGAATTTCTGGCGCAGGAGATGCACCGTGAGGCTCAGACTTCCACGGCCAAGGCTTTCAGTCTTGAACTCCTGCAACCTCTGCTTACCATTAAAGCCGAAGTGGACAAAGTCAAGGAACAGTTGATGAATGTCGAATGAAGGCAAAAAGAGGGGGCGTCTAATCATAATCTCCGGTCCTTCGGGAAGCGGCAAGAGCACCATTTGTCGGCGTTTGCTTGAGGACGGGCGCTTCAAATGGTCTGTTTCAGCCACCACGCGGAGACCCCGACCGGGGGAAGTTGATGGCCGGGAATACCACTTTTTACCCCGCGAGGAATTTCAAGAGGGCACAAAAAGGGGCGATTTTATCGAATATGCTGAAGTTTCAGGAAACCTATATGGCACACCCAAGGCGAGACTTCTGAAGGAATTGGCCAAAGGAAATGTGCTCATAGCCGAGGTGGATGTTCAGGGAGGGATGAATTTGATGCGGGCCTTCCCGCAGGCCATTTCCATCTTCGTGGAACCGCCGGGACTTGACACTTCTATTTTAGCGGAAAGGTTAAGGAAACGGGGTCAGGATGACGAAAAAACCATTAGGGAAAGGCTGGCCTTAGCGCCGCAGGAGATGGAGGCACGCTCGAGATACGGGTTTCGGGTGACCAACGACACTCTTAAGCGGGCAGTTGCCGAGATAAAAGATATTATCGAGCAGCAACTTAAAAGAGATAAAAGAACCTCGGAGGTCCTGGGCGGATGAAGGATTTCGATGAGGAGGCCCTGGTGGAAAAGGTAGGTGGCAAATTCAAATTGGCTGCCTTGGTGCAGAAAAGAATGCGTGAGTTACTTCTCAGTGGGGATTCAAAACTAATGGGGAATAGCACCAAACTCCTCGATACCGTTATGCGGGAGATTTGGGAAGGGAAAATTGACTTGGAGGCTCCGCCTCCCGAGGAGACTGCTCCTGCCGAAATCCCGGCTTCAAAGGAGAAAAAGGAAGAAAGTGCCTGAGAAAAAGACCTTAAAGAACAAAGGGATAATCCTGGGCGTAAGCGGAAGCATCGCCTGTTATAAGGCCGCCATTATCGCTTCTCAGTTGACCCAGAAAGGCGCGGAGGTCACCGTGGTGATGACGCGGGCCGCCCAGGAATTTGTCTCGCCCCTCACCTTCCAAACCCTCACACGCCATAAAGTAATTACCAACCTTTTTGGCGCAGAAGACAAATATGACCCGGAGCATGTGGCGCTGGCTAAAGGATGCCGTCTCCTGGTGGTTGCTCCGGCCACGGCCAATATCCTGGCCAAGTTCGCCACCGGAATTGCGGATGACATTCTATCCGCCACATTTTTGGCCATAAACTCTCCGGTGCTTATTGCTCCGGCAATGAACGACCGCATGTATAAGCACTGGGCCACGCAGGCCAATATAAAATTATTGAAGGAAAAGGGCATCATCTTTGCGGGCCCGGAAAAAGGCAGACTATCCGATGGCGCCATAGGATGGGGCCGAATGAGCGAACCGGAAAAGATACTTGAAAAGATAGACGGAATTCTTCTAAAAAACACTTGAGCGAAGAAGCAAAAAAGCCGATTAAAACATATAGAATAGCGGGAAGGAGAAACTACTTGAATATCTTGGTTACCGCCGGTCCTACGCGCGAATATATTGACGAAATTAGATTTATCACCAATCCCTCAAGCGGGAAGATGGGCTTTATCTCGGCTCAAATTTTTGCCCGGGCCGGCTATAAAGTTACGCTCATCTCCGGACCGGTGAGTCTCGCCCCGCCCGAAGGCGTGGAATTTATTCCGGTGGAGACGGCAGACGAGATGCGCCAGGCCGTCCTGAAAGAGTCTGAAGAGGCCGATTGCGTGGTGATGACTGCTGCGGTGATGGATTTTCGACCCAAAGAGAAAGCAGCGGGCAAGATAAAAAGAACCGGTGCTGGCTTCGCTCTGGAACTGGTGGAAAATCCCGACATATTAGCCGAACTGGGTCGAATGAATGCTAAAAAAATCCTCGTCGGCTTCGCTATGGAGACGGAACAAGGTAGAAAAAGTGCTCAGTCTAAGTTAAAGGCCAAAAATCTCGACCTTCTGGTGCTTAATTTCCCGGAGAGTTTCGGCGCGGATAAAACCCGCTTTGAACTCTTGGATAGAAGCGGCAAGTGGCGCTCCTTGGGCATAATTGAAAAGGAGAAACTCGCCCGCATTCTTCTCAGCGAAATCGAACGCCTTAAGGCCGAAAAAACTTGAATCTTATGGATACCGTCGAGGTGAAGATAAGACGCAGGGCCGGCTGTGAGGATTTGCCCTGGCCCCAGTATATGAGCGATGGCGCAAGCGGGCTCGACCTCTACGCCGCGGTGGAGGAGGAGTTGACGCTTCAGCCAGGGGAATTTCGCCTCATCCCCACAGGCGTTTTTGTTGCCGTCCCCAGGGGCTATGAGGCCCAGGTACGGCCTCGCAGCGGCCTGGCCTTAAAAGATGGCATCGGTATCCTGAACTCGCCGGGCACTGTGGATAGCGACTATCGGGGAGAAGTGGGAGTAATCCTGGTAAATTTGAGCCAGCGGCCCTTTGTAGTCAAACGGGGTATGCGCATTGCGCAACTGGTGGTTCAGAAAGTGGCCAGGGCTCAGCTCAAGACAGTGGAGGCCCTGGAGGATACCGACCGTGGAGAGGGCGGCTTTGGCCATAGCGGCTTATGAGGTGGATGAAGCCAAATTAGTGAGGCGGCAAATCAGTCCATAGGAAGAAGTCAGTTATGGATTTGAAGCGAAAAATAGTTGGGGCGATTTTAGGCTTCGTTATGCTTTTTTTGTTCCTTTCCTTGGTTACCTTTGACCCCCACGACCCCCCCGACCCGGAGTTCCCTGCTAACCCTCAACCACATAATGCTACTGGTTTAGTGGGGGCTTGTGTGGCATATTGGCTTGGTAAATTTTTAGGCTGGACTTCTTATCTGGTCGTAGGTCTATTGGGTTTCTGGGCGGTGGTTTTGGTAAGTCGGTATAAGGTTGAAAGGAAATGGGCAAATCTGGCCGGGCTGCTTGTTCTGTTCCCAGTGACATCAGCCCTTTTGAGTATGCCCTCGGCCAGCCCGGGTGGCGGCATTATGGGCATTAGCATCAGTTCTTTTCTGATTAAATTCCTCAATGCCCCGGGAAGTTATCTCCTATTGGCGTGTCTTTTCATACTGGCCTTGGGCCTGGCCAGCGACTTACTGATCTTTGAAGGCGTAAAGGCATCGGCTCTTCATATCTGGTCTCTGCGGCCCCGCAAACGGAAAGCAGTCTATGTGAGAAAGGTTGTGGAGCCGGCAAGGGCCCGGGTGGAACCTCCGCCCGAGCCGGAGGTCGAGACCCCGCCCTCAAGGCCGACCGTAGCCGCAGAGAAACCCCTTAAAACTGCGCCGGAGCCCGCCATACAGTCCGAATATCTTCTGCCTTCCGCCGAACTTCTTGAAGAACCTGAGGAACTCGACCAGGCCTCCCAGGAGGAAATCGTTCAGGAAAAAGGACGCATTCTGGTTAGATGTTTGAGCGAATTCGGGGTAGAGGGCCGCATCGCCGTTATCCGCACCGGCCCGGTGGTTACCCAATATGAACTGGAATTGGCCCCGGGCATCAAAGTGGGCAAGGTGGCAAGTCTATCCGATGATATAGCAATGGCGTTGGCCGCGCCTTCCATACGGGTGGTGGCTCCTATTCCGGGAAAGACTACCGTGGGCGTGGAGGTGCCTAATATAGAAAAGGATATAGTGCGGCTCAAAAGGCTACTTTCCTCCGAAGAACTTGAAAAGGGCGATTGTGAAATCCCCCTGCTGCTCGGCCGGGATGCCTCTGGAAATCCCCTGGTGGCAGACCTCACTGCAATGCCTCACCTTTTAATCGCCGGGGCTACTGGTTCCGGCAAATCCGTCTGCATTAATGCGGTAATCTTAAGCATCCTTTTCTTGCAGCATCCGGACAGGGTGAAACTGCTTCTGGTGGACCCCAAGCAGGTGGAATTCACGGCCTTCCAGGAAATCCCGCATCTCATCACTCCGCTGGTCACGGATATGCGCAAAGCGGCCGGGGTTCTGGAGTGGGCGATGAACGAAATGGATAAACGCTACGACATCCTGGCCACCTTTGGCGTCCGGGATATCAGGGGTTTCAACGGAATAAAACCCTCAGAACGCAAGAAACGCCTGGCTAAGTTGGATGAAGAGGAAAGGGCGGAGATTCCACATAAACTCCCCTATGTGATTATCATTATTGATGAACTTGCCGATTTGATGATGATGGCCAGAAACGAAGTGGAGGGCTCCATAATCCGTCTGGCTCAGAAATCGCGTTCGGTCGGACTGCACATCGTGCTGGCCACGCAGCGTCCCTCTGCTGATGTCATTACCGGGCTCATCAAGTCCAATCTTCCGGCGCGTATCTGCTTTAAGGTCTCGGCCAAGGTGGATTCGCGCATCGTGCTTGATACCGGCGGTGGCGAGACCTTACTGGGCCACGGGGATATGCTATTCCTCAAACCCGGCATATCCAAACTTATCCGTGCCCAGGGCACTTTCGTCTCTGACGAGGAAATCCACCGTGTGGTCTCCTTCATCACCGCCCAGGCCAGTCCTGAGTATAGCGCAGAACTGGTTCGCTGGAAGCCGGAGAAGGAGTTGGGCCTTAGTCCCTCCGAGCGCGACCCCCTTTACGATGAGGCCGTGCGCGTAGTGCTCCAGACCCAGCGTGGGTCGGTTTCACTTCTGCAGCGCCGTCTGGAAATCGGCTATTCCCGGGCCGCCCGGCTGGTGGATATGATGGCTGAAGAGGGAATAGTTGGCGAATATAAGGGAAGTCAGGCAAGGGAAGTCCTCTGGACATTAGAAGAATGGCAGGCCCGCCAGGCCGGAATAAGAGAGCCAGGGAGATCAAGTCCATAAGCCGGAAAGAAAAAAAGGTAGCCATCATAAGTTTGGGTTGCCCCAAGAATCTGGTGGATTCTGAACGCTTCCTGGCCGCTTTAATCTCAAGCGGTGTGAAATTTACTTCCTCGTATGTAGGCGCTGACGCACTGCTTATAAATACCTGCTGTTTCATCGATGACGCCAAGGAAGAGTCCCTGGATGTTATCCTTCAGGCGGCTCGCCTCAAGGCTACCGGTGAACTGGGTTCGTTGATTGTGGTGGGGTGTCTGGGTAAGCGCTTCGGTGAGAGCCTGAAAAGAGAAATTCCGGAAATAGACCTGGTTATGGGGCTGCTGAAATCGGAGTTGGTTCCCGAGATAAAGCAATTTCTTCATAACCATAAGAAAAAAGGAAGCGCGCGTCCCTATGCGCGGAAAATAGCGGCCTCCGCAGGATTTCTCCCCGAAGTGCCCCGACTTCGCCTCACCCCGCGCCATTTCGCTTATCTGCGCATAGCAGAAGGATGCAGCAACCGTTGTTCTTATTGCATCATTCCGGAACTGCGCGGGGAACTCACCAGCAAGCCTTTGGAGCACATCTTGGCCGAGGCAGAGGAACTCGCCTCCGATGGCGCACGGGAGATTTGCCTCGTCGGCGAGGATATAACCAGTTATGGCCGTGACATAAGTGAGAATCTAACTCTGGCCCGGCTTCTTAGAGAATTGGTTAAGATACCTGAGGTTCATTGGCTGCGCCTCCTTTATACCCACCCGGCTCACTGGACGGACGCGCTCATCCGCACCGTGGCCGAAGAAGACAAGGTTTGCAAATATGTGGATTTGCCTATTCAGCATATAAACGACCGCATCCTGAAGGCTATGGGGCGCAAGGTCAGTGCAGGAGATATTCGCAGTCTCATGCATAGCCTGAGGTCTCGCATCAGCGGCCTTTATCTTCGCACCTCTATCATCGTTGGGTTTCCCGGCGAAACCGAGGTGGAGTTTCAGGAACTGCTTGAGTTCGTTTCTGAAGTAGGCTTTGAGCGCCTGGGGGCCTTCACATATTCTAAAGAAGAGGGGACGGAGGCCGCCCGAATGTCCGGTCAAATCCCTGAAAAGATTAAAGGGGAGCGTCTGCATCGGCTGATGGAACTTCAAAAAGAGATTGCCGCTGCGAAAAATCGCCAGATGATTGGAAAAGAGTTGGAGGTGCTTGTGGATGGGCTGGCAGAGGCTGGAAGTGGCCTATATGAAGCGAGATTTTACGGCGATGCCCCTGAGGTTGATGGCCTGGTAATCCTTTCCGGCGATAACCTCCAGATAGGCAATTTCTACCGGGCTCGCGTCACCGGTTTCCAGGAATATGATTTGTGTGCAGAGGTAGTTGGTGCCATCAAGTAAAATGCGCATAAAACCACAGTTTTGGCCAAACTTTTTTACCGGCTCAAGGCTGGTACTCTCGCTAAGCATTTTTTCGCTCCTTTTCTTTGGCAAGAGATTTGAGGCCCTGGCGGCTCGCGGAATTTGGCAGCCAGTACGCATATATTGGGCCGTAGTCTTGGGGCTATTTCTGGTGGCCTGGGTGACGGATTTACTGGACGGCCTGGCGGCGCGGATGGCGAAGGTGGAATCTGCCTGGGGGCGCATTGCCGACCCCCTGGTGGATAAAATCCTTATCTGTGGCACCTTTATCTTTCTCCTTCCCTTAAATGCTGCGGTGTCGGCCTGGATGGTTGCGGTAATCCTGGGGAGAGAAATTCTGGTCTCAATGCTGCGAAGCATGGCCGAACGCCGCGGCATTTCTTTCGAGGCTATGCCCCTGGGAAAGATAAAAATGACCTCGCAACTTTTGACCCTGGGCTTCATCATTCTTTTTAAGGGTAGTTTCCCGGAGAAGTTTCTTGATGAAAAACCACTTTTTCTACTTTTTCTCCTTTACTTCACCATAGCCATAACCCTCGCTTCCGGCATCCCCTATGTCTGGAAGTTCGTTAGGGTCTTCCCCAGCCCGACCGCGCGAAAAAGTGAAAGAAACTAAGGAGGTGGGCGCATTGCGCTGGCTCAAAGTCCTCCTTTCCACATTTTTTTTCACCGGCTATTTTCCCCAATGCCCGGGCACAGCCGCCTCCGCTGCCGCTTTTGCTTTAATTGTTATAACTCATTTATGTACTCGTCAACTCATCGTCCCCTTCTTTGTCGCAATAGTAGCTGTGTCCATCCCCTTTATTGTCTGCCTTATCATCTCTATTTGGCTTTCGCCCTGGGCGCTCAAGTATTTCGAACAGAGCGACCCTAAGCAATTTGTCATTGATGAAGCCGCCGGCATGTTTTTAGTTTTGGTGTTCGTGCCTCCGGATTTTTTTGCCTTTCTCTTGGCATTTACGCTCTTTCGCATTTTTGATATTCTCAAACCGTGGCCCATAAAACGCCTGGAGAAACTACCTCCACGCTTTGCCCTTGTTGCTGATGACCTTATGGCAGGGATTTACACAATCGCTTGTCACCTTATCGTTGTGGTCATTTTCTCTTTGCTTCCGATATAAGAATAGAGGGCCTAATGGCTCTTCTGAAGGCAGTTGTTTTGGGGCTCATTCAAGGCATAACTGAATTTCTGCCCGTATCCAGTTCCGGGCACTTAGTGATTTTTCAGGCCCTCTTCAAGACCGAACTGAAAGGCAGACTTTTCTTTGATGTGATGGTTCATATAGGAACCGTCGTTCCCTTATTCATAGTCTTCTGGCAGGATATTAAAGGGATGGTTTATGCGGGCGGAAGGTTTCTTTTTGGAACCCGAAGAAGCGGTGGCTTAAGGGGAGAAGAAACCGATTATCTTCGGCTTCTGAAACTGGTGCTTGTTGCCTCGGCCCCCACATTTCTATTGGCCTGGGTCTTTCGCCGCGCTGCCGCGGCCACTTTCCAGAGTCCCCTTCTGGCCGCATCTATGCTTATCCTGACCGGGATAATGCTTTTTTCCACCAGAAAGACCGCCCCTTTGCGAGGCCTTAAGGAAATGAAATTGAGTGATGCCTTGCTCATAGGGGCCCTCCAGGGGTTGGCTATCTTTCCCGGGATTTCCCGAAGCGGAATGACTATTTGTGCCGGCCTACTGCGCGGATTGAAGCGCCCTCTGGCTGCAAGATTTGCCTTTCTGGTGGCCATTCCTGCGGTATGCGCCGCCGGGCTCTATGAAGGACTTAAGGCAGCAAGCGCCGGCGCTTCGGCACCGGTAAACGAGGCACTACTCGGCGCAGGGGTTGCGGCTCTAAGCGGCTATTTTGCTCTCAAAGCCATTATCAAAATTGTTCGGCGGGGAGAAATTTCCCGCTTTGCTTATTACCTCTGGATTTTTGGCGCGGCGGCCATTATCTTACAGTTATGAGTGAATCTAAATGCGATAAGGCGCGCCTCAAATTAATCTATGGGCCGGCCGGCTCAGGGAAGACGCATCTCGTCGCTCAGCGCTTTGTGGAGGCGGCTCTAAAAGGGGAGGGCGTGCTGCTGCTCGTCCCCTCCGCTGCCCAGGAGCGTAAGATGACCCAACAAATATTTTCTTCCGGCCTAAATCATATCGCCGCCACCCGTTCTCTTCCCGGCGCTCGTATAATGACCTTCGTAGAGCTGGCCGAAGCCATCCTGAAGACCGCCCGGAAAGAGGTGCGCCTCATCTCGCCGCTGAGCAAAATTTTTTTACTGCGGCAAATAGTGAATGAACTTGAGGCCCAAGGTGACCTCACCTT
>LIZR01000021.1 GCA_001302825.1 Planctomycetes bacterium DG_23
AGATACCTTTTTATGGTATCGAATACGACCGGACCCAGGGCGTGGCCCAGGTGGGAATTCTCATAAACCGTTGGCCCGCAAAGATATATGGAAATCACCCCCTTTACCACTGGCGAAAATTCCTCTTTTCTGCGGGTAAGAGTATTGTAAATCCTCAGCGCCACCTGCATCCCCTTTCGCTTAGGTAAAGCTAAAAAATTATTATATCAGTCCGAACTCCTTTTGTCAATCCGAAACTCCTCAGCAGAAATCCTTGACTTGAGACCTTCTGAAGGTAAAATTCATAAAGGAGTTTCATAAAGGAGTTCGGGAGAGAAATTAAGGGAATGCCGGGTTTGCAGCAATGAAGACCAAGGGCGCATTTTTAGCACTATTTGTAAGCAATTTATTGTTGGCTTCGCTTACCGGCTGTGCTTCCGCGGAGTATTTGAGGGCCTATGGACGATATGTTGGAATGGGCGGGGATGCGGGCGAGGTCGCTTATCAGGCACTTGGCGGCAAAGCAAGATGCAATCTTGCCGGAAGATTTCTTAAAGGTGGTGCTTACGGCGGCGGTTATGGTGCCGCCGGTCTCACCTCGCCCATCACCGTGAACCTGCACTTTCTTTTGCATGATACTTTCCCTGAAGCCACAGTCGCTCTTCAGACCACCGCCGGGGTGGTAAATGGTGCTGGGGCAGGCTTTGTCGGCCTACTTGCAGCTCCCGTGGGGGTACTTGTGGAATTTGTCACCTGGGCTCCACAGACCTCATCCTTTCAATTTTCTTCCGATATAGAAAAGGTTGATTTTCTGATAGAGCGCATTGAGTTTTTAAGTAAATGGGATTATGAACTGTTGAAGAAATTGACGGGGGAGGACCTGGGTGATGTATCTACAGAAAAGGGGATTTTCGGCTACGGCCCGGCCCCACCTGAAGAGATATGCAATAGGTGGCGAAATTGGTGGAGCGAAAATAGGGCCCTTTATGAGAAAAGGCTGGGGGCCAGCAACGAATCGTCCTAATCGGAAGACTTTTCCTCCAAAACCAGTGCTACATGGGAGGCGACGGCCTCTTCCCGCCCGATTAGTCCCAGGCCTTCCAGGGTTTTGGCCTTAATATTGACTTCGCCTTCCTCAAGGCCGAGGAGTGAGGCGAGGTTTTTCCTGATTTTGCTTTTGTAAGGCGCAAGTTTCGGTTTTTCGGCGTAAATAGTGACATCTACATTTTGAATTTTGAAGCCTTCCGCCTGGACCATCTCCAGGACTTTTTTTAAGATTACCGTGCTACGCACATCTTTCCATTCGACAGATGTGTCCGGGAAATGTTCGCCAATATCGCCGAGGCCCGCGGCCCCCAGCAGGCCGTCGCATAGGGCGTGAATCACGCAGTCGCCATCCGAATGCCCCAAGAGCCCCAAGGGGAAATCAATCTCTATCCCACCCAAATATAATTTCCGGCCCGTGGCGAGCCTATGAATGTCATAGCCCAGACCAATACGCATTTTAATTCACCGAGAAACACGCAAAAGACAAAAGTACGAGGAAGATTTACCCAACATCTCTTGCAATTTGGCGCAAGATTTCTCTTGATCTTTCATCCACCTTCTCGCCTGCCTCGGCATACATAAAGCCAATCTCGGCTAATGCAGTGGCCTTGCGAGAGACATCTTCAATTGTTCGGGCTACCTCAAGGGCCTTGTGGTATTCGGAGTTTTCAGCATATTCGATGGCTATGTTGGCCAGGGCAAGGAATTTCTTATCGGCCTCGACTGTCGCTTCGGCGGCCTCAAGAGCCAGGTTGAACTCTCTCGCCTCGGCACATTTGACGGCTACTTCCGCCAACCTTCCGGTTTCGGAATCTTCTATTTTTTTACCCGCTTCAACGGCCTGGGCTAATAACTTTGAGGCCTTATCGTTTTCTCCAATAGCGGCATAAATAAAGGCTATCTCGTAAAACGCCTTGGCCTTAAAATCGGCATCATCCAGAGTTTGGACGGTCTCAAGCGCTGTAGCGAGTATCTCGGGAACTTTATCTTTATCGTTGGCCCAGGCATACTGGCCGGCTATATTGGCGAGCGCAATGACCTTGTACTGGGGGTCTTCTAATCTTTCGGTGGCTTTGAACGCCCGGGATAGGATCTGGGAGGATTTTTCTTTCTCGCCGAAATGGGCATACTGGCCGGCGATTCTAACCAGCAGATTGACTTTGGGCCCGAAATCCTCTATTTTCTCAGCAGCCTCAAGCGCATCGGGTAAAATCTCCAAAGCCTTGTCTTTCTCTTTCGCTTCGGCATACTTGCCCGCCATCCCACTAAGAGCCCGGGCTTTTTCAAGTGGTAAATCTATGCTTTTGGCCATTTCAAGGGCCTCGGACAAAATATCGGAGGCTTTATCCTTCTCTCCGCTGCTGGCGAACTTGTCGGCTATTTCAACAAGTGCGTGAACTTTGTTGGAGGGCATAAAATCACAGGAGTATTGGTCATATGCTTTGAATATCTCCAGCGCCTGGGATAGTAACTCCCCGGCTTCGTCTTTTTGTCCGACTTTCGCAAAGCCCACGGCAATATCAGCCAACAGCCACCCTTTTTGCAAGGGATAATATGCGGTTTCGGCCGCCTTACGGGCCTGGGATAAGATCTCGCGGGCTTTTTGCTTCTCGCCGAGGTCGGTGAATTTCTCGGCTAACGAAGACAACTCCTGGGCTTTAGAGATGGGGTTTTCTATCATTTTGGTTACTTCAAGCGCCTGGGATAAAATCTTGGAGGCTCTATCCTTCTCGCCTGTTTCGGTATACGAAACGGCGATTAGGGCAAGCATCCTAATTTTGTATAATAAGTAATGAGGGGGCTGCATTTGCTGGGCTGACTCAAGGGCCAGGGATAGAGTCTGCGAGGCTTTCTCTTTTTCTCCCAGAGCGATATATTTGCGGGCTATGTTCCTGAAGGTGCGGGCTCTGTCAAAAGGATCCTCAATTGTTTTGCTCACTTGAAGGGCGACCGCAAGCGGACTTTCTTCAGTGCCCATTTCTTCGGCAGCACCTGAAGACCCAAGAAATCCGCCCATCCCCAGGCAAATAACCATAATACAGAAAACAGCTCTTTTCATTTTGGCTTCCTCCTTGGAAAAGAATGTTTCTTGTTCGGTCTTTCCCGGACAGATAACAGGGATATTATAACAGAGAAAGCAGCAAAGCGCCAGTTATTATTGAAGACGGTGTTGCTTTTGTATTTAATTACCAGGCAAAGAGAAGGCGAAGATGAAGACGCCAAAAAAGGGGCCAAAGTCTTGACAAATCTCACCGTAATGGGTTATAATCCAAAAGCGAGATTTGATGAGTTTTTTTTCTTTTGCGTCTTTTTTTTATTTTTTCGTGTAATTCCCGCCATCCATACGGATGGACTGTATGGGCCAGACCCGCCAGAGGCGGGGGGCGCCCTGTCCGCCTTCGGCGGGGGCAGGGGTCTATTTGGTGAAATTGTTGTTTATTTGTCTTTATCTACGTTTCTCGGCCCCTCGGAACCCTGAGGGCCCCTTTGGGGTCCGAAGGGCGTAATTTGCGGTCCCGGAAGGAGGTCCCAATGAAGGAATACGGATTTGGCATTGCCGGCTGCGGAATGATTGCCGGCTTTTCCGCCAAGGCCATCTCCGAGATGGAAGGCGGCAGATTAGTTGCCACCTTCTCCAGAACCCAGGCCAATGCCAAAAAGGTTGCCGAGCCTTATGGGGCGGCCTGGTTTACAGATTACGAGAAATTTCTGAAGCAGGATGGCCTGGAGATTGTAAATGTGACCTCGCCTTCGGGCGCGCATCTGGAATATGCCCTGCCCGCTATTGAGGCCGGAAAAAATGTCATTATTGAAAAGCCCATAGAGATAACTTTAGAGAGGATAGACCGCATATTGGAGGCGGCGGCTAAGAAAGGCGTGATGGTGGCCGGAGTGTTTCCCTCAAGATTTAACGAGGCCGCCCAGACCCTGAAACAGGCCATAGACCAAGGCCGCTTCGGAGATTTGACTGTGGGGGATATGTACCAGAAGTGGTACCGCACGCAGGAATATTATGATGAAGGCGGCTGGAAAGGGACCAAGGCCCTGGATGGCGGCGGAGCGCTAATGAATCAATCCATCCACGGGGTGGATTTAATTCAATGGTTTATGGGCGAGGTAGATACGGTAGTGGGATTTGCCGAGGTCTTGGCTCACGAGCGGATAGAGGTGGAGGATACGGCAGTAGCCATCCTGCGCTATAAGAACGGAGCGATGGGCGTGATTGAAGGAACCACCTCCATATATCCGGGGTTCCAGCGACGCATAGAAATCTCCGGGTTCCACGGCTCGGTGGTTATGGAAGGCTCGGCTTTCACCACCTGGGATTTTGAGGAAGAAAGACCGGAGGATGAGGAGACAAAGAAGAAGTTCGCACCCAGGCCTACCAAATTGGGCGGCGTTGCCGACCCTTCGGCTATATCCCATATCGGCCACCAGAGGCAATTTGAGGATTTTGTTCGGGCGCTGGATACGGGAAGCCAGCCCTCAGTCTCTGGCGCCGAGGCCCGCAAGGCCGTGGAGATAATTCTCGCCATCTATAAATCCTCTGAGGAAGGCCGGCCGGTAAAACTGCCTTTGTGATAAGGGCGAGGGGAAGATGGCAATAAGTAGGATCCGAGCCGGGGTTTATTGGCCTGAACCAGGTGCTTTTTCTTAAGGAGACTGCGATGATAAAGATAGGCATAATTGGTGCTGGGGCCATAGCCAGAAGCCATATCAGAGCGCTGGAGAAAATGGAACAGGCGGAACTCATCGCTGTCTATGATGTGGTTCCTGATAGGGCCCAGGCCTTGGCCAGCCAATTCGGTGCCCGGGCCTATAAAGAAGCCCCTCGTTTCTTCGATGCTGTGGATGCCGTCTTTGTCCTGAGCCCTCCTTTTGCCCATAAGGAGCCGGTAGTGGCTGCGGCGAAAGCCGGAAAACATATTTTTCTGGAAAAACCCATTGCCCTTTCCCTGGCCGATGCCGACGAGATGATTGACGCGGTCAAAGCAGCCGGGGTTAAATTTATGGTGGGTTTTAATTTTCGCTATCAAGCCCCGTTCAGAAAGATGGCCGAGATTTACTGTTCAGGGGATTTGGGCGAACTGGTCTATACCTGGGCTAAAATATTCAATTATTATCCCACCTCTGGCTGGGATGAGCGTAGGCGGCAAAATCACTGGCGAATGAATATGAAGGATTCCGGCGGCAGGATAAGCGAATTTGCCACTCACTCCATAGATTGGCTTGTTTCCTTTGCCGGACAGGCTAAAGAGGTCTTTGCCAAAACCGCTACCGCGGCAGAAGACCTTGAGGTTGATGATACCGATATAGTGATTATGGATTTCGCTCAAGGGATGGGAAAGGTGGAGATAGCGCTTACCGCGCAAACTATACGCGAGCGCTCCTTCGGCATTCTGGGCAAGGCCGCCGGACTTCATTACGATGGAAAAAATTTGTGGATGCGCAGGAAGGATGAAGATGCGGTGGAGATTGAAGTTGACGCTTGTCCATCCCGCCAGGAGCATTTTATGAATTGCCTCCTTGAGGATAAAGAACCCATCCCCGGAGCCCACGACGCAAGGCATAACCTCCAGATAGTGCTTGCTTCCTATGAATCCGCCAAAAAGGGCCGGCCGGTAAAGATACAAAGCCGCAGAGCCAAAGCGAAGAAATGACGATGCGAACGAAAGAGGGAGAAGATAGAGTAAAATGAGAAGATTCTTTAGAATCCTGTTGGCGCTTTTGCTCATAGTCTCCTTTCCCCAGCCTACCTACGCCTGGGGATATGCCGGGCATAGGATTATCAATGATGCCGCAATTGATGCAATGCCCCCTGAAGTCACGGCATTCTTTAAGGCCCATCGGCAGTATCTGGTGGAGCATTCCAGCGACCCGGACCTGGCCGCAGAAGATAATGAAGTTGAAGCCAGAAACCACTACATAGACCTCGATTTACTGGACGAGCCGCCCTTTAAGAATATCCCGCACGATTGGGATGAGGCCGTGAAAAAATTCGGCTATGAAAAAATGCTCGGCGTTGGCCGGCTACCCTGGCGCATTGAGGAAATGACTAAGAAAATGAGTGATGCGATGAAGGCCGGCGACTGGGAAAAGACGCTCGCTATCGCCGCCTGGCTTTCCCATTATGTTGCCGATGCCCATATGCCCCTTCACACCACAAAAAATTATAAAGGACAGTTTACCGGAAATGTCATAAATGAAGACCTTCCTACAGAGGATAAACATGTGCATTTTCGCTTTGAAATCGGCCTTATTGAGAGAAATCTGGAGGAATTTAGGGGGAGTATGAGGCGGAGAACAAGACCGGCCACATTCCTTGAAAATCCTGAAGAAAAGACCTGGCAGATTTTGCTTGATTCCTATAATGATATTGATGATTTGCTTAAGGCCGACCTGGAGTGCGGCAAAGTGGACCCCACATTCGGCGACAAGTTTTATGAGGCCTTTAAGGGGCAGGTAGGGGGGATGGCCGCCGAGCGCCTGGCGGCCTCAGCCCAGGCGGTGGCATCATTCTGGTATACGGCCTGGGTGAATGCGGGAAGGCCCAGGCTTCCGAGAGAACGCATAGAGGTGGATGACACCGTCACTGGCCAACTTCACGAATCCCCGCCTTATTTTGCCTCGGTGGAGTCCCAGGTCTTTCATTATCGGGATTGCCCACATATCCAGCAAATAAGAAGATCGAATCTCATCTGGTTCTGGAAGAGAGACGACGCCATCAATTCCGGCCGGCGGCCTTGCAAGGGCTGCCAACCGTAGACTCTCTGTGGTTATTTTATTTGCTTGGTGGAGGAACCAAGGAGAGGCGAGAGTTAGGCCGATAACATCTTCCCACCTTGGCGCAGGGTCTTCCATCCACTTTCACCACATCGGCGGTAAATTCCATCCGCTCCCGATAAAAGGCCATCCCCACGCCCACTGCATCAAAGGGCACGCCGGCCTTAACAAATCTCTCTACCTTCCGGGCGTCAAAGCCCGACGAGATGACGATTTTCACCCAGTCGAAGCCTTGGGCATCCAAAGCCTTGCGCACATTGAAGACCAGTTCCTCGCAGACGCCGAGCGTGCGCGTTGCTCTTGATTTTACGGATTTATCGCGCACATCATGAGGAGTATCAAGCCGCACCCCCCAGAGCCTCTTGCCCAGGGCCCGGGCTGAGGCCAGAGTGTCTCCCACGGAGTCGTTATTGAAATCGACCAGGGCGGTGGTGCGCACCTCCCTGGGCATATAGCGCTCAAAGGCCACGGCTGAAGCCGCGGTATCTCCCTTATAAGCAGCAATTAAAGCGTGGGGGATGGTGCCTATTCCCGCGACACCTAAACGGCTGCCTCCGGCATCGGTGGAAACCCCCGCGGCCCCGCCGATAAGTGCAGCGTATCCATCGGTCTCCTGTACCAGATAGTGGTCAAATCTGGGAGAGAAGAAAAGCACATCTTTTCCCCCGGCGACCTCCACCACTTTGCCGACAGCGGTGGCAATAGAACTTCCCCGAGAGAGCACCCCGAGATATACCGTCTCCAGATGGACAAAAGTGGCCAGGTCGCCTTCGATGGTTAAGACCGTCTCATCCGCCGCAATCTTATCGCCATCATAAAGGGCGCGGATTTTGAGGTCTTCTCCGTGCTCGGCAGAGAGGCGCAGGATGGCTACGGCCTCATCCATACCGCAGAGGATGCCGGGCTTGTGCGTATAGACCTGCATCAGGACTTTTTTGTGGCGGCGGTCCATTTTAAGAATGTGCCTACTTCTCACAAAATATTTATCGGTGTAGTAGCCGCGTTTAATCCGGGTCACGGGAATCTTGAAAACCTCTGGCGGAAGTCTTTTTTTCCTGGGCATAGTCTACTCCTCAAACCTGAACATCCATAAGTGACGATTTCGGAAAAAGATTAAATCAAAATACAGTCGTGAGGCGCCTTTTTTCAAGTATTTTCTGGAAGATGAAGGCTAATAGCGATATAATATTAACGCCGTTTCGGTGCGTTTTTTGAGGAGAGGTGAAAGTGCAGTGGTGTCCCAAATGTCAGAAACATGTGCGTACGAAAACAAAAGAGTTTGTGGATGAAGAAAAAAGGCTCTGGGAGGAACATTTCTGCGACCTCTGCGGCGTTACCATTTCTCGCAGGGAAATCACGCCTGAGAAAAAAGATAAATAAAAAAGGAAGAGATTACGCTAAGGAAACGCCTCGCTTGATAAAGGAACATCCGGAGAATCCTCAGCCGAAATTCTGAACCGGTTATGCGAAACAGGCCAGTCGAATGACGGATGACTAATGACGGATGACGAATTGAGGGGCTATTCCTCATCCTCAATAACCACATCCTTGGCCGGGCTGAAGCGCACTTCCTTTTCTTTTAGGCCGCTATTGATTTTTATCTTGCTGAATATCCAGGTCTCGGTATTGCCCGAACCCTTGAAGCCCTTGACCTCAAAAGGTATCCACTGGCCTTCGCGCACGCTTATATGGATTTTGTGGTATGGGGTTTCCACCTCATCGGTCTTTGGCATAAGTTGCAGGATGAATTTCTTTTTGTCTTCGGTCTTTTCTGAGGACTCTTTGGTCTCCACAAGTGTAATTTCAAAGGATTTCCTGAGTTCCTCTACCGTGGCGCCAATGCCAAAATAAGAAAACCTCCTTGCTTCTTGGAAGCGTTCTTCTTCTTTTTTCCGCTTCCATCTTGTGGCCAATTTGGTGTCCGGGAAATACTCTATAAAATATTTCTCGTCCACATACCACTCTTTTGGATGCGGTTTTTCAAAGACGATGCGCAGAAGTTCGCCTTTTTTGATGAGATAAAAAAGACCGGAACGCTCGGTGGTCTCCTCAAATTCGGCGTCATAAATGAGAAGGCGCATCTGGGCCTTAATATCTTTAGTGGTCTCGGAAACCTTCTGCATCTCTTTCAGTATAGATTCGAGGGGGTCCTCTACGCACGCTTCCTCGGCGCTGGCGCACTGGCTTGGTGTGATAGAGATAATGATGATGGGCCAAAAGAGCCAGAGGAGGGGATGGTGTTTTTGCATTTAGGTTAATCCTCCTTTTGGCCGAAAAGTCGGCCATCGGTAAGTCTTAAGACGCGCGAGGCATAAGCGGCGGCCTGAGGATTATGGGTAACCATAATTATGGTCTGGCCCGCTTCATTGAGACTTTGGAAAAGTTCCAGGACAATTTGGGCATTATCCCAATCCAGATTGCCCGTGGGTTCATCGGCGAGGATAATGGCCGGGCGGCGCACAACCGCGCGGGCTATGGCCAGCCTTTGTTCCTCGCCCATAGAAAGTTCTCTGGGCTTAAATTTGAGTTTTTCCCTCAGGCCCACTTTCGCCAAAAGTTCCTTTATCTCTTCTCTATTCACCGTGCCGTCACGGGAAATATCTGAGAGTATCTCCAGATTATCATAGGCGCTCAGGGCCCCAAAGAGATTAAAGCGCTGGAAGACAAAACCGATTTTCTGGCGGCGCAATTGTGCCAATTCCCGCTCGCTCAAGGAAGTTATGTCCTTTCCCTCGATAGTCACCTTGCCCGCGGTGGGCCGGGCCAGCGCCCCCAAAAGATAAAGAAGCGTGGATTTGCCCGAGCCCGATGGCCCCACCACGGCCATAAATTCCCCTTCCTCTACGGTTAGATTTATGCCTTTAAGAACCGGGACTTCCTCCCGGCCTTTGACATAAGACTTCCTTAAATCCACCGCCTCAATAATTTGCTTCATAATATTACCGTGTCGCTGTCCGGACGCCTCGTTTCACTCAGCCCGTAGTCGGGCTCGTCCCTGAGCCCGACATAAAGGCTGGGTCAGGGACGACCCAGCCTTACGCCGTTTGCTTGTCAGTATGGCTGCCCGGCTCGTTCGTTTCACTCGTAACTCAAAGCCACCACCGGGTCTTTACGCACCGCGAGCATCCCCGG
This sequence comes from Planctomycetes bacterium DG_23, assembly GCA_001302825.1. Taxonomy (GTDB): domain Bacteria; phylum Planctomycetota; class DG-23; order DG-23; family DG-23; genus DG-23. Next base: position 9,943 of record LIZR01000021.1, read on the forward strand.
ATAAATAGCCCCCAGCACGCCTCCGATTACACCCAGACCTGCAGCCAAAAATATCCTGGTCCAGGTTATATCCACGGTAAGCAGAGGATACTTGAGTTCCACGGCGGCCTTAGCCAAAAGAGAAAGTGCGTAGCCGAGGATTACGCCGCAGGCGGCAATTGCCAGAGATTCCGCGATAATCTCTCTCAAAATGAAAGCGCGAGTTGCGCCCAGGGCCTTGAGGATGCCTATTTCTCTGGTGCGCTCCAGCACCGAGGTATAGGTGGCCAGAAGTATTACCAGGAAACTTATCACCAGGGCCACCGCGGTCACGCTTCTTATAAACACCCGCAGGCCCCAGAAACTTCCCGAAAGGGCTTGATAATAATTTCCCAGAGGAAAGGCCGCCAGACCTTTGAACCTCTCTTCAATTTCCGCAGCAACTTCGGGGATTACCTGCGCTGAGGTGCATTTGATGAAAAAGAAAGAGGCCCGGCCTTCGGCGTGGAGGATTTCTTGGAGGGTCTGGATGGGGATAAAGATGCGCACCGGCACGCCGGTTTCGGCAATCCCTACGATGCGGAAAGGGTGGCCCATTCGCTCTATAATCTGGCCCACCTCGAAGCCTCCGGCATCGCTCAAGCGTTTGTCCAGCACCATCTCAAAGCCGCTTTTTAGTTCGCGGCCGGCGACGATTTTTCTATAACCTGCCACCCGGGAGAAATATTCCGGGTCTATGCCGAAGATGTTCTGGCCCTGACGCAGGATGACCAGCCGCCAGATAACTACCGGCGTCGCCACATCCACCCCGGGAACTCCTTGCAGCCGCTCTTTATACCGCATATCCAAGGGCGTGCTCTGGTCAATCACCGGCGACCAGCCGGCCGAATGAACCATCAAATCCGCATCCACATTCATCATTCGCTCGGCTACCTCGCGCAGACTCCCCTCGCTCATTCCCACCAGAACCAGAAAGAGCATCACCCCCACGCCTACGGCCAGGATACTGATGGCCGAACGCGCTTTGCGGTGAAATATGTTGGAGCGTGCTAAATTAGCCATCGCTTATCCAAGAAAAAAGGGCTTTATACCGCATTCAGGTTTCGGATTATCCCGATGAGTTCTTTCAAGTCCTTAATGTGGAAATCAGGCTCGGCCTCGGTGCTCGGTTCCCGGGAAAAAAGAGCGGTTAAGGCCCCGGCGCTTCGCCCGCAAAGCACATCAAAATAAAAATCCCCCACCATCAGCATCTCTTCCGGCGGAACCGCGAGCCGCTTTGAGAGATGAAATAAAGGTTCAGGAGAAGGCTTGGGTCGGGCATCCTCACGGGTGGCTATCTCATCCACCTCGAGGCCGTGTTTTTCCAGCACCATTTCTGTGGAGCGGCGGGAGTTGCGGGTGAGGATAGCCGTCTTTATCCCTTGCTTCTTAAGGAACTGGAAGAGTTCCCGTACGCCGGGATTGAGTTGGGAACCGGCGGCGGCCTTCTTCTCATGTCGCTCCAGAATCTCTTCGGCGCGCTTTCTTTCCTGGGGCTTCATCCCTTCCATCGCTTCCAGAAGCGGCGCACGGTTTAAGCCTATTTCTTGCTTTATCTTGACAAAATCAAGCACGGGTTTGGTTATGGTGCCGTCAAGGTCAAAGATAACGGCCTTAATCCTCCTGGGCATAAAACCTCCTGAATGCCTTGAATATGTAGAATATAACAAAATGGCCGGCTCTTCTCAAGTTAATTTTAATCCGCGCAGTCTGTGGTCTATCTTTTCGTCCGTGTAATCCGCGGTCAAATTTCCCTTGACTAAATCCTCTTTGCTCCTGGATAATCGACGGGTGATGGTCGGTAAGGCTGACTGGCTGTCTCGCTTTAGTGAGGTGAGGATGAAAAGGGGAACTCATCGCGGGTATTTAGTTGCGTTTGAAGGTATAGATGGCTCCGGGAAAAGCACCCATCTCAAACTTGCCGCCCGGGCCTTAAAAGAAAAGGGTTTTAAGGTTACCGAACTCAAGGAACCTACCGAGGGCAAGTGGGGCGAGCGCATTCGCTCGCTCAGGGAAAATGAAGTCACGCCCCGCGAGGAACTGGACCTTTTTCTCAAGGATAGACGCGAGGATGTCGAGGGTAATATCCTGCCCGCCCTTGAAGCGGGAAAATTAGTCCTCATAGATAGATATTATTTTTCCACGATGGCCTATCAGGGGGCCCGCGGCATTGATGTGAAGCAGATAAGAAGACTAAATGAGCAGTTTGCGCCGGTGCCGGAGTTGGTGATAATCTTTGATGTGCCGGTGGATGTGGGGCTTCGACGCATTGAAACCAACCGCCGCTCAAGACACTACTATTTTGAACGCCGAGAGTATCTGGAAAAGGTGGCAGGAATTTATCAGCAAATGAAGGCCGAAAATATCGTCCATATAGACGCCACCAGGCCCATTGAAGTTGTGGCCAGTGAGGTTACGGAGAAGATTGAAGGAATGATAAAATCGCCGGTCTAATTATTTCATCTCCTCCACAATTATTTTCCCGCCTTGTACTTTTGTGACTTTGATTTTTGTGCCCTGGGGGAGGAAGGTGGCCTCAGTTACTGCGGTGTAGCGGCTTCCTTCAATTTGCACCCTTCCGGCCGGGCGGAGCATAGTCTCGGTTATGCCAACTTTCCCCATAAGCGAAGTCATCCCCTCGGCGGGGCCGGCCGTTCCTGTGGCCTTATCTGCTTGCGGGAGTATGAATTTCTGCCCCGTCTTCGTCTTTTCAATCTTTTTCAAAAGCCATCCGGCCAGAATAAGTGAGGCCGCGATGTATAAGGGAAGCCCCACTACTAATGAGGCCAGCCACCAGTTGAAAGGCAAGGCTTTATAGAGGATGAAAAAGATGAGCGCGAAAAGGGCAAGGAGTATTATCTTGGGGATGAAAACTATTGGATGAAGTAGGGGCATCGCAAGACCTCATCATTTTTTGAGCGCCCAGCGCTGCAGGGCCTCTTGTGCGGCCTCAAAGACTCTTTCCGGCTTAAGGCGGCGCATACACTTGTGGTCTATGGGGCATTTCTTCAGGTTGCAAGGCCGACAATCCACTTCCTCCCAGATATGTGTGGCCTTCTTGTGGCCGTTTTCCGTCCATCCGGGGTCTGAGGAGCCGAAGATAGTTACCTCAGGTATATCAAAGGCCGCGGCAAAATGTCTGGGGCCGGTGTCGTTGGTAATAAGCAGCGAGGCGCGGGCCACCACGGCCTTAACCAGACTTATGGAGATATTTTCTTTTGCGAGATTTACTGCGCGGGCCTTGATTTGGCTTTCAATTGAGTCCAGAATGGGCCGCTCGGCAGGGCTTCCGGAAAGGATAATGCGGGCGCCCGTACGGGCCAATAAATCAGCCAGGCGAGCGAAATATTCTGCGGGCCAGAGTTTCGCCGAGCCATAGGCCGCCCCGGGGTTTAAGACGATGACCGTATTGTCTGGGGCGATGCCGAATTTCTGGAAAACCTGCTCGGCCTTTTCCGAGGCATCTTGACTTACGAAAAGTTCCAACCGTTTGTCATCAATCGTAATGCCAAGATACTGGATGAGACCGAGATAATAATCCAGGGCAGGGACGGGCAGGAATTTTCTGCCCTGGCGCAAGGGCTTTATTCTGTCCGTGAGCAAGAGGCCTCTTCCATTACGGTCATAGCCCACGCGCCGTTTGGTCCCTGAAAGGCGCATAAAAAGGGCGGTGGAGAAGGAATTGGTGAAAAGGATGCCCAAGTCAAAGAGTCTTTTTCTCAAAGAGAGCGCAGAGAAGATTTCTCTGGTGCGGCAGCCTTTGATTTCTATCACCTCATCAAACCAGGGCGCGCCCTCCAGCACTTCGCGGCCATAGGAGCGGATGAGCAGGGTGATTTGGTCAGAAGCAAAATGGCGCCGTAGCGCTCTTAAGGCCGGGGTGGCCATCACTATATCGCCAATAGGATTTGGGGCACGCAGGAGAATATTCATTTGGTTATCCGGCGACATCAGACCTTCGGCCCCTCAGGGCCGGTTCGTACGGACCAAGCGGCCTGTCCCCGCCAGAGGCGGGCAGGCCGCCCCGCGCCATTGGCGGGTTCGGCGGATATGGTGCGGTGGGCGGCGAGCGATGACCTCTTTCATTTGCCCAGGAGAAACAGGGTAATGGCCACCAGTTGCAGGGCAATGGCCCAGAGGATATGGGCCGTCTCGCCCCGCTCCATAAAGGCGAAAAAGGCCCGGATTAAGACGATCAGCACTGCGCCCTGAAACATCCCTCCGAAGATGTTGAAGATGCTGAAGCGCTCGAAACTCAAGGTGCGGTTTATGTTGCGCATTTCAGCCAGGATGGCATCAAGCCGGCCAATAAGTTCTCGGTTCTCTTCCTCAGTCTCTGGCCCCGCCTCCCGCCTGGCCGCACAATCCGGGCAAAGTAGCCCTGCATCCGTCTTCCGGGCCTTGCCCGAGGCAAATTCGTCCTCTGAAATCTTCTTACCGCACCGCGCACAGACCCTTATCTCGTCCATCATATTCTCCGTCAGATTCCTGCCCGCAAGCCGAAGATGCGACATCGAACAGGCTCAAGAATCCCGCTTCGCCAGGCCATCCTCTATTAAGCCGCAGAGGATGTGACCTATAGTAATATGGCCCTCCTGAATGTGCCAGGTATTGTCTGATTGCACCTTGATGCATATATCCACAAGTGAGACAAGTCTGCCACCCGAGGCCCCGGTGAGGCCGATAGTCACTGCCCCTTTTTCTTTAGCCACTTCCACCGCTTTAAGCACGTTGAGAGAACTGCCGGAGGTGGAGATGGCCACCACCACATCTCCTTCTTCCACTAAGGCCTCCACCTGGCGTGCGAAAGTCTCCTCAAAGCCGAAGTCATTGGCGATGGCCGTAAGGGCCGAAGTATTGGTGGTGAGGGAGATGACGGGGAGGGCAGGGCGCTCCTTGCGGAAGCGGCCGATGAGTTCACCAGCGATATGCTGGGCATCGGCAGCGCTACCGCCGTTACCGAATAGATAGATGCGATGGTGGGTGGCAAGGGCCTGAGTCATTTTATCCGCCGCTCTCTGGATGTTTTCGGCCTCTTTTAAGATTTCCAGTTTTACTCGGGCGCTTTCTCTGAGTTCGCGAATAATCTCGTCCATTTTATCCCTTTTGGTCATCCAACCGCTCGTGGCTCTACCAGGAAATAAGTCAACTTTTCTCCTTCTTTCTTGCGCGCCTGATTATGTCACTTGAGGAAAGGCCCTGAACCAAAGGGGCCAGGATGACTTTTCCTCCATAGGTCTCGACGAACTTTCGGCCCACCACGCCTTTTTCTTTCCAATCCTCGCCTTTTACCAGAACATCGGGCTTTACCGCCTGGATGAGTTTTTCCGGCGTGGGTTCGCCGAAGATGACCACATAATCCACATCCGCCAAAGCAGAGAGCATCTGCGCCCTCTCGTTTTGAGTGTAAATGGGTCGACCGGGGCCTTTTATCTTTCTTACCGAGGCGTCAGAATTTAGCCCCAACACCAATACATCGCCCTGGGAGCGGGCGAAATGGAGGAACTTAATGTGCCCGGCGTGCAGCACATCAAAACAGCCATTAGTGAAGACGATGCGTTCGCCGCGGCGACGATGTTCGGTAAGGAGGCCCTTAAGTTCGGTGCGGGATTTTACTTTGCGGGTTTCATGAGCAGGCGAACCAGCAAGTTCGGCCAGAATCTCCTGACGGGTGAGCGGTACCACCCCTATGCGTTCCACCTCTAAACCACCGGCGATATTGGCCAGCGTAACGGCATCTTCCAGTGAGAAGCCTGCGGCAACTGTGGCTCCCAGCATTGCCAGCACCATATCCCCGGCGCCGGTCACATCGTAAGCCGCACGGGGTCGGGTGGGGAAAATCTGCCCTTTTTTGCCTTTCCTCTTGAGGAATATGCCCTGGTCGTGGAGGGTAACTGCGCAGGCAGCGAGTTTTAGTTCGGTAATAAATTTGGCTCCTGCCTTTTCCAGATTGGCTACGATAGATTTACCGGCCTTATCGGCAAGTTCCAGACCAGAAGCGAGCGCCGCTTCCTCGCGATTCGGGGTAACCAGATAGGCGCCTTTATATTTTGAATAGTCCCGGATGCGTGCCGGGTCAACCAGGACAGGGAGATTTGCTTTTCTTGCGGTGGCGATAATCTTGCGGCAAACCCCCGGCGAGAGAAGCCCTTTATTGTAATCTGAAAGCAGAAGCGCCGAAGAGCCGGACAGTTCTTTTTTGAGGCGAGAGAGGATTTTAGTCTCAATTTTCTCGCTTAAGCAGGAGACCACCTCTTCATCCACGCGAAGGATGTGCTGGACACGGGCGATGAAGCGGGTCTTCTGAGTAGTGGGCCTTGAGGGTTCTTTAACGATGCCGCGGGTCAGAAGGCCTAACCCTTTCATTATGCTCAAGAACCGGCGAGCAGGTTCATCGGCTCCCACGATGCCAAAGATTAAAGCCTCGGCGCCTAAGGCCTTGAGATTACTCACCACAGAGCCGGCACCGCCGAGGCGCGCCTCCTGGCGCTGGGCAAAAAGCACTGGAATGGGCGCCTCGGGTGAGATGCGCTCCACCTCGCCCCACACATAGCGGTCCAGGATCAAATCCCCTACCACCAATATGCGCGGCTTGCCCAGATTTTGAAGTTTTTGTGCCAGGCTATTCACTTTTTTCCATTCGTACCAGGATGGCCAAACGAAGTAGCGGCAGCATAATCTCATGATGGCCGGTTAAGGCAATACCCTGCGCTGATGCATCCGCAACCTGTGTAGGCCGCTCAACCACATTGGTCTTAGGCCGATAATGCTGGATAAAATCCAGATTGGCGGTGGTGAGGCCGCGGAGCCTGCGGCCCTGGCTTCTGGCCAGGGCCACGGCCTTCAAGAAGACCTCAGGCAGGATGACGGCGGAGCCGATATTTAGCCAGACGCCGCCTTCCAACTCACAGACAATAGAAGCGATTTTGCGAAAATCAATAAGTGAAGCCTCGCCCATCTGGGCGCCGGAGATTTCCGGATGCATATGGACTATATCGGTTCCCAGTGCTATATGGACGGTGGCCGGCAAGTCAAGGCGAGCGGCTGCGGCCAGGATGCTATATCTTGCATAAGGGCTTTTGGCCTGGAGGATAAGTTCACCCAAAGCCCGGCCCAGCCCCTTTCCCTTACTTCCTTCCTGGGCTGCTTGGGCAAAGGCCCGGGCCGTCTCCTCGGCCATACCAAAAGTGCCCTCTTTGAGGCCCTGGGCCACATCTTGGGAGGTTCTGCCTACGGCAGCGATTTCAAAGTCGTGAATGGCCGTGGCCCCGTGCATAGCAAGTGCGGTAAGAATACCTCGCTCCATCAAGTCTATAATGATGGGGCTTAGCCCACATTTTACTATATGCGCACCCAGCGCCGC
>LIZR01000150.1 GCA_001302825.1 Planctomycetes bacterium DG_23
TCCCCGGTATAAGGCCGTGAAACTGGCCTCATATTTTGACCACCTGCCGGGCCCTTTGCGGCGCGCGGCGGGATGGCGTCTCTGGCAGCGTCTTCCGGCCTCAGTGGAGCAGAAATCTTTGCGCCGGCGGGCCAAACGGCTCCTTTTGGCCCTGAACGAGCCTCCGGAGATGCGCTATCTGCGCTGGATTTGCATCTTTGATAATGCGGCCAAAGATTTGCTTTATACCCGGGATTTCGCCCAGGAAGTGGCAGGTGCCGCTTCCTCCTATTTCATCCAGGAGGCCTATGAAAAGAGTGCGGGCCGCGACTTCCTCAGCCGCACCACATTTGTGGATTTACTCACCTATCTGCCCTGCGACCTTTTGACCAAGGTGGACATCGCCTCTATGGCCCATTCCCTGGAGCCCAGAAGCCCTTTCCTCGACCACAAGGTGATTGAACTGGCCACATCCATCCCCAGCAGTCTCAAACTAAAAGGCGCCCGTGACAAATTCATCCTGAAGAAGGCCTTCAAGGACCTTCTGCCGGAAAAGATACTCTCCCGGGGGAAGATGGGTTTCGGCGTGCCCATAGCCGAATGGTTTCGCGGGGAACTCAAAGGTTTTGTAAAAGAGGTAGTCCTTTCGCCGCGGGCTCTGGCAAGAGGATATTTCCGAGAGGAAGCGGTGCGAGAACTAATCCAACAACATATTGAGGGCCAATTTGACCACGGCTATCGCTTATGGTCGCTCCTCAATCTGGAACTCTGGCACCAGAGGTTCATCGACCAGCCGCCGCGACTTTAATCAAACGAGAGGTGTAAAATCAAAAGGGTTTTCTGCATATTTGCCGTTGTGCTTCTTCTTCCGCCGGTTTTTGGGATGAGCGAAGAGGCTCGCCCTACTCCTTTGACGGCTACGCTCACGCCGGGCATAGAAGATGAAGAGGCCCTGATGCGCATCTCCTGGGCGCTTCTCTTTGATGCCTTAGCCTGCGAAAGACCGGTTATCCAGAATGTGGCGCAGGAAGAGATAAGACAAATACCTGCGCAAGTAGCCTTGGAGGAACTCCTGATACTTGCCGAAAGCAAAGAAGCAAGAAGGCGCGCCGCGGCGCCTTTGGGCCTTGTCTATATAGACGACCGTCGCAGCGTAAAAGCGCTCATTCAACTCTTGCAGGATGAAGACGGTTTAGTCGAGACTAACGCCGCCTGGGCGCTCGCGGAACTGGCGCCTCCCTGGGCACTTGAGCCTTTGATAAATGCGATGAAAAGTCCCGTTGTCCCGGTGCGGGAATGGGCTGCAGTGGGTTTAGGGCACATTGGTGATGAAAAGGCAGTTGGAGTATTGAAAATGAGCCTGCGCGACCAAAGCCTAAGTGTCCGGGCCAATGTCATTTCTGCCCTGGCCGAGATTGCCCCCCCGGATGCATTTATTGAATTCGCCCAGGCCCTTAAGGATAATGCACCGGCAGTGCGCAGGGCCGCCGTCCTTGCCCTGGCGGAAGTTAAAACCAAATCAGCCACAGCCCTTATTATCTTGACTTTAAGAGAAGACCCCGACCGCCGGGTTCGCCTTGCCGCGGCCCGGGCCCTGTCCGAAGTAATGAACCCTGCGGCCATAGCCGCGCTGGTGCTGGCAATGAAGGATGTGGAACAGACAGTGAGGCGCGGGGCTGCCCGGGCGCTCACCAATTCGGCTCGTGTCTCAAAGGAGCGCGTCTGGCCCTTTTTGAGGATGGCCCTTTATGATGAAGAAGAGGAGGTGCGCAGGCGTTCGGCCTGGATATTGGGCGAGCTGCGAATGGAAGAGGCCGGGCCTCACCTCAAGAGACTCCTCGGCGATGAGTCTCCCTTAGTGCGCTACATCGCTCAGGAGGCCCTGGCTAAACTGGGCGACAAGGATGCGCGAAAGGAAGTTCTCCAGACCTTGCAAGGTTCGGACTACGATCTGCGCTTGATGGCCGCAAGGGCCCTGGGAGACATAAAGGATAAAGAGACTCTCCCCGAGATTCTCGCCGCGCTGGATTCAGAGGATACGCGGGTGCGCTATCTCGCCGTCAGAGTATTGGAAGAAGTGGGCGACGAGAGCGCTATCCCTCATTTGAAAGCACTGCTTCGCGACCCTTCTTCCGGCGTGCGCATTCGTGCCCTCTCTTCCCTTTACCAGATTTATCCAGACTCTCCCAGAGATTTTCTCATCCCCCTTCTTGCCGATGAGGCCAAGGAGGTGCGTATAATCGCCTCAGACTTCTTGAGAGAATCGGCCACAAAGGAAGACTTGTCACTCTGGCTTTCTTTGCTTGAGGATCAAACCCCGGAGGTGAGAAGCATCGCTGCCCAAGTCTTAGGAGATTTGCGAGAAAAAAAGGCCCTTACGGCACTTAAACAGGCCTTAGAGGATAGCAGCGACAGGGTAAAGATAAGAGCCGCAGGGGCAATAATAAAAATCCTCTCCCTTGCTGAGGTGCAGGAACTACCTCAGGACTGAGGTGCGAGGAGCCCGACTCCGCCCTTCAAAGTGGGCGGCGTAAGACTTGGCGGTAAAGTTGAAGATGGCTTTCCACCATCAATTCCAGAGAAAATCTCTTATTTACGGTCTTTCGGGCGGCGCTTGAAAGACGCCTGCGCAAGGCCTTGTTGGCCAGGAGGTCTATTATGGCCTGGCTGAGGCCCTGGACATCTCGCGCTTCCATCAGGATGCCATCTTTGCCGGAAGTAATTACTTCCTCAGTACCGCTAACCCGGGTGGCGATTGCCGGAAGGCCCGAGGCCATAGCCTCAAGCAGCGCCACGGGCATGCCTTCGGCCAGCGAAGGCAAGACGAAGAGGTCCGCCGCCGCCAAAAAAACTGATACATCTTTAACCACTCCCTTAAAGGCCACACTTTCGCCTAAACCCAAGTTTTGGGCCTGAGCCAGAAGCCTTTCCTTCTCCGCGCCTTCGCCCAGGATGAGAAGTTGCGCCTGCGGGAACTTTTTTAACACATCTTTCCAGGCCTTCAGGAGAAATCCGAGGCCCTTCTCAGGAGCGAGCCTGCCCGCGAAAAGGAGGATAGGAGAGCGAGTAAGCGAAAGTGCGCTTCTGGCCTCATCCCCAGGAATAAGTTTTTCGGGAATAGGAGTGCCGGTGGGGATGAGATGAATTTTCTCTTTCGGAATGCCGAAATGGACCAATTCTCCTTTTATTTCTTTGCTGATGGCAATAAAGGCATCGATGAGATGGAGAGCAATACGAGCGCTCATATAATAAATTTGCCCCGGCCATCCGGACTTCCTCTTTTTTCGCAGGAATGCCACATCCCCGGATGCACCCGCACCCGTCGGGCCCACTACTATCTTTTTACCTAACATTTTCCCGATAACTGCTGCCGCAATGCCCGTTTCCTTGAACATAAAGGCGTGGATTATCTGGAAATCTCTCCTGCGCTTAAGAAGGAATAAGGCCAGATGAAGTAGATACAAAAGCGTCCCCCAGAACTTCACTCCGGGTGAAGGGAGCCGATGGATAGCAACCCCTTGTTCCTTTTCCTTGGTGGGCCACTCGGGCTTGAGGCGAGCCGTGACTATCTCCACTTCAAAGCCTCGTCTGGCCAGGCCGCGGGCGAGGAGCGAGGCCTGGTTCTGCGCCCCGCCTACCGAGGGCAGATATTCACGAATGGCAATGAGGATTCCCGCAGGCAAAATCTTTTCCTTACTTGAAGAGTTTTTTATCCGACTAATCGACACTCCCCTTTAAATTCTATCCCGGTTCAAAAGATATTTCAAGGTAACATTAGTGGCCTTATTCCCTGGTCGATGCGGTGAATGCTTCCATTTTGGCCTTGAAAAGTGCTTTGATTTGTGCTTAAAAGAGTTCTTTTGGAAGTAGAGACGGGAAATAAAAATATGCCGGAACTTCCGGAAGTGGAAACCATTGTGCGCGCCTTGAGGAAACTCATCGTGGGCCGTAGCCTCTCCGGTGTAAAGGTATATAGAGCAGATATAATAAAAGAGGGAAGAAGCCTCATCAGGCGAATGGGGGCAGAGGAAATAGGCGAGGTCTGGCGACGCGGCAAATATGTCATCATAGAACTTTCCTCTGGAAAACATCTCCTTTTTCACTTAGGAATGACCGGAAGGCTCATCTACTCCAAACCAGATGCGCCCCTGGAAAGCCACACGCATCTGAGGATGGCCCTGGGCAAAGGCGAAGTTCGCTTCTCCTGTCAGCGCAGATTCGGAAATGTGCGACTTTTTGGGAGTCGCAAAGGAAGTGAAAAATTTCTTTCGGCCCTGGGGCCTGATGCCCTGGAAGTTTCCCTGAGCGATTTCAAATCTTTACTCTTGCGGAGTAAACAGAAAATAAAGGCGCTTCTTCTTGACCAGAGAAAGATTGCGGGCCTCGGCAACATATATTCCGATGAGGCCCTTTTTCGCGCCGGAATTCACCCCATACGGCCTGCGGAAAGTCTCTCTCAAGAGGAGATAAAGACACTGCATCGGGCCATAAGGAACACCTTGCATAAGGCCATCCGGCACTTCGGCTCCTCGGTCTCGGACTATATGCGGCCTGACGGAAGCGTGGGGGAATTTCAATATTTTCACCAGGTTTATCGGCGTGAAGGAAAGCCGTGTGGGAAATGCGGCGCTCTGATAAAGCGGATGAAATTCGGTGGTCGCTCCACCTATTTTTGCCCAAACTGTCAAAGGTAATCTCAAAGGCAGGCTCGGGGACGAGCCTGCCTACGGCGGTTACTATCGTAGGGCTGGGTCGTCCCTGACCCAGCCGGCGTGGCTCGGAGGTAAACAATGGAAGGGCCCAGAAGAGCGAAAAGAAAAGAGTTGCAGGCGGTTATTAACTTGGCCGATTATGTCTTTTTCACCTCGCGAGGCAGGCCCGCGGTTATGCTTCCCCGCTTTCCCCATCTATATAACTATGAGAACCTGGACAACCTGCGCATCATCGTTCAAAAGGGAAAGCCGGTGAGCCTCATAGGCATTTCCATCAAAGATATCTTCGTCTATGGATGTCGGCTCAAGGTGGGAGGCATCGGCTCGGTATGCACGCTTCCCGAATATCGCGGCCGCGGCTATGCCACAAAACTTCTGGAGCACTGCATTAAAAGATTGGACCGGGAAAAGGCGAGTTTGATGCTGGTTTCTGGCCGCCGGGGCCTCTATATACGGGCTGGTTGCAGGAGGGTGGGAGTAGGCCGGCATTTCAATATCTCTAAGGCCCAGGCCAAGAAACTGTCCCGGGGCAAAGTGCGTCTTTCGGCCTACAGGCGGGGCCTTGACGCTGAGGCTGCCCGTCTTTACGCCCGGGAGCCGGTGCGCTTTCATCGGCCTCTGGAGGACTTCCGGACGCTTCTAACCATACTGAAATGGGACTCCAAGCAGATGTTTTTCTTGAGAAAAGCGAGCCAATACCTCGCCTATGTGATTTTGAGAATTACCCAGAATAAAGAAAAAAAGACCGTAGGATATATATCCGAATATGCCGGGGCGCGTAGTGC
>LIZR01000151.1 GCA_001302825.1 Planctomycetes bacterium DG_23
AGGATAAAAAAGCACACCGTCAGGTTTTTTGAAAACCCAACCGACAAGGCGGGCAAATGAGTGAACAAATTGAAATTCGGGTAGCAGGGATTTTAATCCACCAGGGCAAGATTTTACTCGCCGAACACGAAAAGGCCGGCCAGAGTTATTGGGTTATCCCGGGCGGAAGGGTGAAATTCGGCGAGACGCTTCAGGAGGCGCTTCTGCGGGAGATGAATGAGGAAACCGGCCTTGAGCTTGAGCTGGGCAGCCGCATTTTTGTTAACGATTTTGTTCAAGAAAAGCGTCAGGTGCTCAACATCTATTTTGAGGTCTCTCTCAAAGAAGGCCTTGCAAAGTGGCGGAAGAAACGCGAGGGAAGACTACGCCGCACGGAATTTTTCTCCCCAGAAGAAGTCAAAGAAATCACTCTGAAACCCGAAATCAAACCGGAGATACTCCAAATCCTGGCAGGCAAATGGCCCGAAGATATTTATCTGGGACCGCGCTAAATAACCCGTCCTGACAGCGTTATCCGTCATTCGTCATTCCTCATTCGAATGACGAGTCCCGAGTGACCAGTGACGACTTTGGTATTCTCATTCGGCGTCATCCGCGTGCTGCAATTCCTCCAGCATCCTCTGCACTTCGCTATTTTGAGGCTGAAGGAGGAGGGCGTTAGTTAGCGCCCGGCGGGCGGCATCATTTTCGCCCCGGCTCAAATGGATTATCGCCAGATTCTTCCAGGCCACAAAGATATTAGGATTTATGCTCAAGGCCTTATTATATTGGTCGGCGGCCTCGTCAAATCTATTGAGGGTGAAATATACGCTGGCGAGGTTATTGTGGGCGTAGGGGTTTTTGGCATAGAGGCGGATGGCCTCGCGGTTCTGGGCGATGGCCTCATCATATCTTTTCTGATGGAAAAGGTCCAAGGCCCGCTCTGTATGGGCGAGGGATTTCCCCGCCAGGATGCTGGGGCGGCGGCCTCTCTTGATGCATCTCAGAACCTGGGTGTCGCCGAAATCCCAGAGCCTTTTGTGCACCAGGTCCACATTCTGAGGCAGGGAATTCCAGCCCGAAGGATAGGCCAAAAAGCCCACCGCCTGAACCAGCGCCGAATAGATGAAGGCCACGAAGAAAAGGCCCCAGAGAAAAGTAAACTTGCGGTCTTCGGGCCCGGTCCGGCGGCGCGCAAGTTCCGCCAGTCCCACCCCAAGGAATAAAGAGAAGAAGGGCAAAAGGTCCGTCAAGACTCTGGGGCCAAAACTCCAGCCGCCCCACCAGATGCTCTGGGCGCTATATAGAACCACCGTGGCCCAGAGGGCTATCACCAAACACCTGAGCAGCCACCTCCGGCCCTTTCGCCACACGCTCACCATACCTAAAAGCGAAAAGACCAGAACCGGCGCATAGACGAAAAGCCCGCGATTGGGCGAAAGGAGAAGGCCCAGGAAAGCAACTCCCGAGGGCGCCTGCCAGAGGCTTTTCACCCCGTGCGTCTCCTGGGGAAAGCCCTCTATCCCGCCACCGCCTCCGGTAAAGGAACCGGTTGTCTCCAGATTAAGGTAGATGGTCAAAGCGCCGATAAGAAGCGGTAATATAGCGAAAAGCAACATCCTCCGCCAGGATGTTCGGGAAATGAAAAGATATAACCCCGCCGCCAGGAGAAAGAATATATTTGACGGCCTGGAGGCAACTGACAGAGAGAAAAAGAGACTGGCCAGGAGGAGATGTAAGAGTTTTTTCTGGTTACGCAAGAGGAAATAAAGCCCCAGGGTGAGACAAAAAATGGCCGGGGTATGCTGCCAGAGCCCCTGCGAGGCCACGCTCCATATCCCGGTGCCGAAGGCATAGACCCCGGTAGTTATTATGGCGATTCTCGCCCTGACCAGAAGTTTCATACAAGCGAAGAAAAAGACCACGGAGAGACTGGCCAGAAGCGAGGCGGCTATCTTGGAGACGAAGGAGACATCGTAAGCGTAATCCGCCTCGGCTTCATCGAGCCAGCCGGCGTAAGTGGGCAGGATATAGACGGGCAGGGCAAATAGCGCCGGCAGCAGCGAATATCTGGAATAGTAATGCCCCTTCTCGGCGTCATAGCGGAGGTAATAGGGAAGGTCGCCCGGGTCTTTTCGGTCATAATGCAGGACGAAGAATTCATCCAGGTCCAGGTCGAACTCCTTGAGGATGCTTATGGGAAGGAAGCGAGTGGGGTAGGTATCCAGTTCGCTCACTTCGCGGAAGTTGAGGTTATAGATTAGAAATGCACCAAGGAAGATGAGCACATAAATGAAACGGGAGCGAAGGAATAAATCCAGAAGTCTCGCGCTTTCCGTTTCGGGCATCTTTTCATCGCTTTTTTGCAATTTACTCCCCTGCTTTCTGGTTTTTCTTTGCCGTCTTCTCCGCCAGCGCTAAATTCTTCTCAGCGTTTCCTGCAGTGTGCGGATGCTTCAATAATCAAATAAATCTAACTGAGGAATGCCCCGTTGTCAAAGCAATTTGAGGGAGGAAAGATGGAATGATGTGTGAGAGTAGAAGTATATGAAGCCGCTGCCTCAACCAATCTGCGGTTACTCTTCTCGCCTCATTGCTGTTTTGATATTTGTTCTTCCTGGCTTTGCGAGGATTTCCGGATGGAATCCAATTCCGTGCGGGCCGTTTCGCTGCCCGGCAGACTTTCGTCAGCGGCTACTTCTTTTAAAAACTTTAGGGCCTTTGGGGCTCCAAAAGAGCCCCTCTCAGATACGCGGGCCAGGTTGAGGGCGGCTATATCTCGCACCTTCCAGTACGAATCAGTGCTTAAAGCCTTACCCAATCCGTCAACAATAACTTCGATCTCCTCTTTATGAAGGCCGCCATATTTAGGGTCATCGAGCAGGAGGCCCAAAAGCACGCCGGCGTGAGCACGCACATCCCCTTCCGGGTCGCTTTGCAAAAGGCGCAAACAGGACACATAATCGGGCTTGAAGGCGTAATTGCCCTCTCTATTAGTCAGGACCACTAACGCAGACCTTCTCTCTTTTGCCTCGGAATTTCTCAACTTCCTTCTATATCGGATCTTAATATACTGCCCGTTGCACACTCGCTGGATGCGAAAAAGAGGCCCGGGCAACCGTGCGGCATATTTCTCGGGCATACTTACAAAAAATGCAAAAAGGGAAGTGGCAAATATGAGCGAGCCCGTGATGATTATGAGTATCAAGACCAGACTTTTTCTGCGTTTACCCTTCATTTCTGCTCAGTCTTGACGACTTTGTAACGGCCCTCATCGCAAGGATACATTGCATTGGAGCTATTTATATAGAGTGAGCCAACTATATTACGTTTCTTTCCTTCAGTCTTCTCTCTTGTGTGTCGAGGCAGGGGTGGTATCCTACCGCCAATCCCAGGTGCGGCCGTAGAAATAGACCCTTTTCATATGGGGATTGTGTTCGTCGCCCGGGCGTTTGTGGGTCACTACCAGCGCTCTGTGCCGGCATACCTTACCGATATAGGTGCCGGCTTCAAATTTCTCTATCTTGAACTCATTGGTAATGCCCATAACCACCAGGCGCAGTTCATCGGCGGCAGGGTCGATTTGCGGAAAAAGGGCGATGCCTTCTTTGGTCTCGCCCGGTTTTATCTTTCCAATCATCTCGGCCATATTCAAAAACTTCTTTCCCTTTCTGCGCTCCACCGCCCATTCCGGGTCGGGATAGAGGCTATCTAAATATATCTTCTTGGTTTCAGTCTCTATGGAAATGTCCGGGATGAAGAAATGTTCGGCTGCCGTATTATTGGTGACCTTATAAAGCATATACCAATAGACCTTACTTTCGCCCGAGGAATTGGCGATGACCATTCTGCGGGGGATTTGGCTTTCAAACTCTAAGGTCCAGCATTCTTCCTCGGCAAAGGCCAGACCGCAAGAAGCCAAAAGCAAGAGACTCAAGGCCAGCGCTTTTTTCATCATCCTCTCCTTGTGTCTGTCAGAGGCACACAAACGGTTGCTCGTAACAATCGAAATAATTTTAGACCCCAAAGCAGAGGCTGTCAACTCTTTTCTGACATCTTTTTTAATGAAGATTTTTGCGGATGAAAGGTGCGGGGGCTAAATCACTTGCTCCTCGGGCCTTTTTTTTATATAATTATAAGTTGTAAGCAGGCTTTTCTCACCGGGGGAAAGTGGGGATGGTCACTGACGGCCTAACCCACCGTGACGTCGTAGGGCTGGCTCGTCCCTGAGCCAGCCTGACGCCGGAGGGCTGGGTCTTCAGGAACACAATAAATGCCCGGAACCAACTATGAAAGGTTAACGATAAACGGGGTGCGTCTTGTGCGGGATAGCCGGAATAGTCTATGAGCCCGGCGGCCGGGTGGAAAGGCAAGACCTGGAGCGTATGGCCCGGGTGCTGGTGCATCGCGGCCCGGATGACGAAGGTTATTACATAGACCCAAAAAGCGGGCGCTCGGGCTTTGCGCATCGCCGCCTTTCCATTATTGACCTGGCCACCGGCCACCAGCCCCTTTCCAATGAAGACGGCTCCGTCTGGGTCATATTTAACGGCGAGATATATAATTTCCAGGAACTCCGCTCGCAACTGGAGAAAAAAGGCCATATCTTCAAGACCCGATCGGACACCGAGGTGATTGTCCATCAGTATGAAGAGGAGGGGCCGGCGTGTCTGGAGAAATTCCGCGGTATGTTCGCCTTCGCCATCTGGGATGAAAAGAAGGAACTCCTTTTTCTGGCTCGTGACCGACTGGGCCAAAAGCCCCTTTTCTACCTGAAAGAGCCCGGGCGCTTCTTGTTTGCCTCCGAGATTAAGGCCATCCTGCAAATCCCGGAAATCCCCCGCAAAGTGAAAAAAGAAGCGCTTCACCATTACCTCACCTATCAATATGTCCCCCATCCTCTGACTATGTTTGAAGGCATAGAGAAAATTCCCCCGGCGCATTATCTGCTCCTGCAAGATGGCCGGATGGAAGTCAAACGCTACTGGCAGCCGGATTTCTCCTATGAAGAGCATCAGAGCGAAGCCCAGTGGTGCGAAAGGATTGAGGATGCCTTGACCGAGGCCACCCGGCTTCGCCTTATCGCCGATGTCCCTCTGGGCGCATATCTTTCCGGCGGCATAGATTCCAGTATCACCGTGGGCCTTATGGCGAGACTTTCCAGCGAGCCGGTGAGGACATTTTCCATCGGCTTTGAGGAGAGGGCCTATGATGAACTGAACTACGCCCGCATCGCCGCTCAACGCTTCCATACCCAGCACGAGGAATTTGTTGTGCGGCCGCGCTGTCTGGAGGTCCTCCCTCAACTCATCTGGCATTACGACGAGCCTTTTGCAGATTCCTCGGCCATCCCTACCTATTATGTGGCCCAGATGACCAGTAGACGCGTCAAAGTGGCCCTTACCGGAGATGCCGGCGATGAGTGCTTTGCCGGCTATCCCCGGTATAAGGCCGTGA
>LIZR01000152.1 GCA_001302825.1 Planctomycetes bacterium DG_23
CCGAGCATCTCCTGCACCACGCGCAGGTTTGCCCCGCCGGAAAGAAGATGGGTGGCAAAGGAGTGACGCAGGGTGTGGGGGGAGAGGGGCTTTTTTATCCCGGCGAGGCGAGCATATTTTTTGACCAGCCGCCAGATGGTCACCCGACTCAGTTTCCTTCCGCTTCTTGTTAAGAAAAGCCAGCCCTCGCTTTGAGGCCGGACAAGTTTGGACCGCGCCTCTTTGAGATATTCTCTTATGGCTTCGGCGGCTGGCTCGCCCAGAGGCACAATACGCTCTTTTTCCCCTTTGCCTATGCAGCGCAGATAACCATAGTCAAGATTTACTGCCGAAAGAGTGAGGTCGGCCACCTCCTGCGCCCGGGCGCCGGTAGCATACAAGACTTCCAGAAGGGCGCGGTCCCTGAGGATGAACTCGCTTTTTGCCTGTAAGTCCTCCGCATCGCCGCGCCCGGAGGGGCCGGTAAGGGTCGGCGCGGCCAGAAGCGACTCCACCTCATCCACATCCAACACATCCGGAAGTTTCCTCCACATACGCGGGGAATCCAGGGTAGAGGCGATGTCTTTGGAGATGACCCCTTCCAGGAGCAAGAAGCGATAAAACATCTTGAGGGCCACCAGAGAGCGGCCGATGGTGGCCACCGAGCGGCCCTTTTCCTTCTCCTGGCTCAGGAAATCCACGATGTCATCGCTGCGCGCTGCTTCGGGGCGGGGACCCTTTTTTTCCAGGAAGTGGGAGAATTTCTTGAGGTCTCTTGCGTAGGCCTTGACCGTGTTGGGCCGAAGCCCCAGTTCCACGCTAAGCCATTCGAGAAAGGACTGGCTGCAGTTCTCTTTTCTCCGCGGTATTGAAATTTCTTTTGACATATTCCCTGTAAATGGGGCAGGCGTAATAATCCCCGGCACAAATGGCGAAGGCCAACTCCAGATGCTTAAGACACAGGTTCTGGGAACACCTCTTATCACCGTTATCTATTAAGGGACACATTTTCTCATGCCTCCTTCCTTAGGCCGCGGTAGTCCCGGAAGGAAAGCCATAATTTCTATACATATCGGCAAAAACTTAAAAATTCTTTAGGTATTTCTCGCTTTTGGCCTTATAAAGAAAACACCTCGCATTCTGCTCCTCGTCAGTCAAATTATGAAGTTCCAAATCATTTTGCTTGAAAAAGTATTTGCTTGGTTTTAAAATGCACAAGGATTTTGCACGGCTCAGATAAAGTCGCATTTTTTTGGCGGATACGGAGAAAGGAAATATGCGCATCATTCTTAGCGGCGGTGCGGGATTTATCGGCAGCCATCTTGCAGACTTCCTCACCCAGCATCAGCATCAGGTCGTCTCTATAGATAACCTCCTCACCGGCGAAGAGGAAAATATCTCGCATCTGGCGTCTCTCGAGGAGTTTGAATTTCGCCACCAGGATATAATTTGCCCTCTGGAGATTGAGGGCCCGGTGGATGCGGTGCTGCATTTTGCCTCGCCGGCCAGCCCCAAGGATTATGTGAAGTTTCCCATAGAGACGCTGAGCGCAGGTTCCGTGGGCACACGCAATCTCCTGGAACTGGCCAAGGAGAAAAAGGCCGTGTTCTTTCTGGCCAGTTCCTCGGAAGTTTATGGCGACCCGCAAGTCCACCCGCAAATTGAAAGTTACTGGGGCAATGTGAACCCCATAGGGGTGCGCTCGGTCTATGATGAGGCCAAACGCTTCGCCGAGGCATTGACTATGGCCTATCATCGTCGCTTCGGGCTGGATACGAGGATCGCCCGCATCTTCAATACCTACGGCCCCCGAATGCGCCTGGAGGATGGCCGGGTGCTGCCTTCATTTATGACTGCCGCGCTTAAAGGTGAGCCCCTGACCGTTTTCGGCGATGGCTCGCAGACCAGAAGTTTCTGCTATGTCTTGGATATGGTGGATGGGATTTATCGGCTGCTTCTTTCCCAGGAAAATGAGCCGGTGAACCTGGGAAATCCCGATGAGGTCTCCATCATTGATTTCGCCAAGGAAATAAAGGCCCTCACTAATTCCAAAAGCGAAATTGTCTTTGAGGAACTTCCCGCCGACGACCCGAAAACGAGAAGGCCGGATATAACCCGGGCCAAAGAGGTCCTGGGCTGGAAGCCTGAGGTTAGCCGCGGGGAGGGCCTCGGATTCACTTTGCCCTATTTCAAAGAAAAACTGGGGCTTTGAAATGCCTTAACATCCGGCACCGAGGAGAGAACTACTTTTGTCTGAGCATAAGAAAATCTTGGTTACCGGAGGCGCCGGATATATCGGAAGCTTCACCACCCGGCTTCTCCTGGAAGAAGGCTACCAACCCACCGTCCTGGATAATCTTTCCAAGGGCCACCGCCAGGCAGTAGGGGAGGCCAGATTCATTAAGGCCGACCTCCTGAATAAGCCGCAACTTGAATCCATCTTCCGGGAAGACAGTTACGATGCCGTGATGCATTTTGCCGCGCTGGCCTCGGTGGCGGAATCCATTGAGGACCCGGCCAGTTACTACCAGACTAATGTGACCGGAAGCATTAATCTCTTAGAGGCCATGCTGGATTGCGGCGTGAAAAAAATCATCTATTCCTCCTCTGCCGCGGTCTATGGTAATCCGGAAGAAACCCCCATTCCCGAATCTCATCCCAAAAATCCCATAAACCCTTACGGCGAGACGAAACTGGCCGTGGAGCGGATTCTGGAAGAGGCGGTGGAACCTTTGGGCCTGGGATATGTGAGCCTGCGCTATTTCAATGCCGCCGGGGCTTCGCAAGATGGCACCCTGGGCGAAGACCACTCTCCGGAAACTCATCTCATCCCCCGCATCTTACTCGCCGCTTTAGGCCAAATACCGCAGGTGGAAATCTTCGGCACCGATTATCCCACCCCGGATGGCACCTGCATTCGCGACTATATCCATATCCTGGACCTCGCCCGCGCGCATATCCTGGCTCTTGAAGCCCTTTCGCCGGGTAAGGCCAAGGTTTACAATCTGGGCAGCGAAAGGGGCTATTCCGTGCGTGAGGTCATCGCTGTGGCCGAGGAAATTACGGGTTTTTCTGCCCAGGGGAAAAAAATCCCTGCTGCCCAGGCCCCGCGCCGGGAGGGTGACCCCGAGGTGCTTCTGGCCTCAAGCGATAGAGCACAGGAAGAACTGGGCTGGCAGCCGAAGAAAAGTTCGCTGGAAAAAATTATTCATAGCGCCTGGAAATGGCACAAAGAGCATCCCGGGGGGTTCGCAGAATGACAGAGGAAAAAGCGCTCGGCATTTTGCAAAGCATCAATCGAGAGGAAGGCCAGACCATTCTCGAACCGCTCGGCTCCGGCCCTGGTTACTGGGTGGGTGCCCCGAGCGTCATCTATGATGAGGAAAGCAAATATTTCTATCTTTATTATCGCCTGCGTCGCCCTCGGGGAGAAGAACCGGACCGCGGCTATGAGTGCCAGATCGCCCGGTCAAAAGACGGCCGAAATTTCTCTCCCATCTGGCGGGCTGAAAAGCGCCAGTTCCAGAGCCTTTCCGTGGAGCGGGCGGCGCTGATGAAAACCCCCAATGGAACCTATCGTCTCTACATCTCCTTTGTAGATACTGCCGATGGCAAGTGGAAGATAGATTGTATGGAGGCCTCTTCTCCGGATAAATTCAGGCCCGAAGAAAGATTTGCCGCTTTAGACCCGGATAAGTTGGGTCTGGCCGGGGTAAAGGACCCCTATATCTGGCCTCACGCAGGCAAATACTACTTCTTCGTGAGTTATGCGCCGCTGCCCCCAAAACCGGCGCCTTCCGCTGAGGCCGACCTGCACAGGACCGGCGATGTCTTTGCCACCGGACTCACCAGTTCCAATACCGGCCTGGCTACATCCGAAGATGGGCTAAAATTCACCTATGAAGGAGATGTCTTAAGCCCGGGGGCCGGCTGGGACGCCGGGGCGGCGCGGCTCACCTCCATCCTTCCTATCCCGCCCGTATATCTCGCCTTTTACGACGGAGCGATATCGGTGGAGGAAAATTATGAGGAAAAAACCGGTGCGGCTTTAACTTACGATATGAGAAATTTCCAGCGCCTCAGCACGGAAGGACCCGCGCTCACCTCGCCCGACGCCAGCAAGTCTCTGCGCTATATGGCCACCGTCTCCGCTCCCGAAGCAACCTACTTCTACTACGAATGTGCCCGGCCCGACGGCTCCCACGAACTGCGGATGAATAAAGTTAGGATTAGGGTCTGAAGTCGGCCGTCGGCCGTTGGCGGTCTTTTTATCACTAAAAATATAACGCGAAACTCACCCTTCACAGCCTGAGGCCTTTCCCTCGACCCTGAAGGGTCTCGGGACGAGCACCTTGAGGGGCAGGGCCGAAGGGCGAAAGAGACCAAAAGCACGAAACAAAAACCGCGTCCCGTACGGGCCGTGTCCAAAGTTATTCGGAGCGGCAAGGAGGACTTGTTGGAACGGGAGATGATAATTTGCCCGGGCTGCGGTCGGGAGAATCGGGCTTTTTATCAGACTTGCGCCTTCTGCGGCCGGCCGCTTCTGATTGAGGAAGAAAGAAAACCCAAACCTCTCCAGACCTTCTCCCCCCGGCGGGGGAGGATTATCTGGCTTGTCTTTTTCAATACGCTCTTTGTTATCCCCATATTGGGAGCCGTCTTTTCGCTTGCACGGAAGGGCGAATGGTTCTTCCTTTTTTTCGCACTTCTGCCCATACTTGCAGCTGCCTTAGTTGTGTATAAGCTGATTAAGGCATTGGCGTCATCAGTCGCTGTAGACGAAGAAGGGATAAGCGTGAGGAACGAGAGAATTGACTGGCGAAAGGTGAAGGAAGTGAGGCTTTTTAAAAGAGGCAAGAGAACGCCTGAATTTGTCCTGAAACGAAAGTATGCCAAATATGAAAAAAAATTAAAGAGGAAACGGCAGGTTCACAGAAGCATCTGGACGCGACCCATATACTTATTCAGACTGCGCCGACGCAGTGAGGAAGACCTCGATGCCAGAATTGCCCAGGAACTTCTCAAAGAAATTTTCTTGGGCTATGAGGCCGTGAAAATAAAACCCGGCCGCTATTTCCACGACGCACCCCAGGAGGTTCCAGTGACAAAATGGACGGAGATATATTTGCATACGCTCAGAGATAGCCCCTTGCTCTTAAAAGAAATTATCACCCGAGCCCAGGAAGCAGAAGTTGATGATTTGTTGAAGGAAGTGGTTGAGGAACGAAAAATGAAGAAGGGAACTTAAATAAACAAGTTTTTCAGAACCTTCCCCAATCTCTCCATAATTTTTTATTGGCCTCACGCCCTTTTTAGTCCCCGGGTAATTTTAACTTTTATTCAGGTGGAGGGCGAGAAAATTCCTGGAATAACAAAAGTGATTGCAAATATGAAAATGAATACCAGGACATAAAACTTGAAACTTTTCCTTAAGGCCTTCCAGACCTTGAACCTTGAAGGCCTTATAAATTCGAAAGGGGGAGCCGGCCCCGCGACTGAAGAAGAAATGCGGCGTGCCCTTGCCCGTTATTGACTTGAGCCCCGGATATTCCCACCGCACGCCCTTTTTCTGCAAACGCGCCTCCAGCGCAGTTTGGCAGAAAAAAAACGAGGCATAAAGAAGTGCAAATAATCCCATACAGGGCAGAAGTAGATAAGTTTGCGCCTGGTCCTGGGTGATGAATGGTATAAGGATACTGAACATTTTGCACCATTAGAAGGTTAGGCGCCCGTCCTGTGAGGTTATCATAATACTCTAACCATCGGTAAAGATATTTGGTACGCTGAATTTTTGTCAAAGAGTCTGCGCCTCGTATATCCTGAGGCACCCTAGTGCTCTACTCAGACCACACACGCATACTGCCCGGAGATGTGCGCAACTGGTCGAAAACCGACTGAGGTATCCCGTTTCTCAAATAGTCAAGCGTCTCCGCATGAGAAAAGTTCATAAACCACTTCTGAACCACGGTGTAGTTGCCAGGAGCCCGAGATGTTATCTCGTTGAGGGTAACTAATAGAAACGCATCTCTCTTTCGCAAACCGCAGCGTAATTCCACCTCGAAGAATAGGTCTTTCTCGCCTTTAATAGGAATAGGCCAACTTTGATATCCGATGAACTTGGAACTGAAAGGTAAATCACTTTCTTCTGCAAACGCGTGCCATCCACCAAACCTCGTCTTAAATTGTCTAATCAAATCTGAATTAACCCGCATTTTAATCTGGTTGAGCAGAAAGTTTTTCGTACAAAAAGATACCAACAACAAATATAAGACTATGAAAACAAGGAGAGCCTTCTTCGGTGAGATTAGGGAAATCTTGGAGCGCTTAGACATATTGACCCTTTTGCGTTGCCTCTTACACTTCCTCTTGCACAGGCGGCTAATTGAGAAATCCACCTGCGAATATATGCAGTTTATTGAAAAAGCACAAGGGATTTCATAGAAGGACAAAAACGGTAAAGAATAAAACACCAACTCCACGAAATGGACGAATTACACTAAAACAAGTAACAAAGTGGCTCCTCATTGACTCTCTACAAATCCTTTCTCATGGTCAAAATACAACCTAACCTTCTCACCATCCCGTTCGATTTCATAACTATCTTTCTTGAGCGTCCTTATAGAATCTAAGGCCCTGGCTTTTAGCGGGTCATAATGGCGCTTGATTCTCACTCTTACCCATTTACCTTCGTAGTATATGGAGTTCTCCCGCGCTCTATTCACTGTAACATCAAGGACGCCATCGTAATTCAAGTCGTAGTAGAAAGATTCAAGGTGATGCTGGGCATCATATATTTCGAATGACTGCATATCAAATTTTCCATCAAAGTCCGAATCTATAAGAGTGCGGATGCCTTCGGCCCCCAGAAGGTCACAGAGGACAATTCCATCAATCTTGCCATCAAGATTTGCATCGCACATTATCTGAATAATTTGTGTCCCCTCCATTCTTTTTACATCTACAGCCCATCCGTCTTGATCTTCTGAGCCTGAAGGATTAGCAGGACGCGAGACCTGCAAGCATCCTGAAAAAAAGAGCCCTAAGAAGAGAAAAATCTTCCAACATTGATACATCTCGAACCCCCTCGTCTTGCCTTCCTGTAAGCAGATAATTGCCAAATACCCGCATATACATTGTTCTGGTTTATTAAAAAATTGCAAGAGATTTCACAGTAAGCAGCGAATACGGAATTTAACAGCAAAAGCACAAATCAAAAAGAAATACCGTGTCGGCCCGGCTTTTGACGGGCCGCCGTGTCTAAAATAAATCACGAAATTCACGAAATAAACGAATTACACGAAAGAGACGAAAAAGGCAAGGAAATACATCACTCGAAACTCGTCATTCGGGTGACGAATGACGGGTAAACTTCCGTGTTTCGGTAATTTCCGTGGTTTAGTGATTCATTTTTATGTGCGTTTAATTCTTTACTCTTTTTCGCGCCTTTCGCTAAATTCGTGAGTTTCGTGTTTGCTTTTTCTCTGCGCGCTCTGCGGCCTCTGCGGTGAAATTTTCTGTATTTATCTTTTTCAAAGCGCGCGTTTAAGGATTTTGCCCGTGGGGCCTTTGGGGAGGCTCTCACGGAATTCTATGTAGC
>LIZR01000022.1 GCA_001302825.1 Planctomycetes bacterium DG_23
AGGTCTATAATCTTTTGTGGTTACCTACGAATAGGATATAGGAAAAATGTGGCACCTAATCCTCTTGCGAAGATCCTCTTCAAACTCCAATGGAGTTCGGAGTTTTCTATGCTTCTTCTTTGCCGTCTATGGTGCCCACGGCGATATCCAGGTCTTCGCGGCGCTCTATTTTTTCCACCTGGCCGTCGCGGATCCACACCACACGGTCGGATACGGAGATCATCTTCATATCGTGGGTGGCGGAGATGATGGTGACGCCGGAATCATCGTTCATTTCTCTTAAGAGTTCAATTATTTCGCGGCCGGTGCGCAGGTCCAGATTACCCGTAGGCTCGTCGGCGAGGATAATGGCGGGGTCGTTGGCCATAGCGCGGGCGATGGCCACGCGCTGCTGCTGGCCGCCGGAGAGCTCAAAAGGCTTGTGGGTGACGCGGTCGCCAAGGCCGACCTTGGTCAAAAGTTCCACGCCCTTATCCCGGGATTCATCAGTAGTGAGTCCGGCAAAGGTCATCGGGAGAGTGACATTTTCCAGGGCGGTCATTACGGGGATGATATTGAAGGTCTGGAAGATATAGCCGATTTTGCGGCAGCGCAGCCAGGCCAGTTCGTAGGCGTCAAGTTGAGCCACATCCACCTCGTCTATATAGACCTTGCCTGAACTTGGCTTATCCAGGCCGCCGACCATATTGAAGAAGGTGGTTTTTCCGGAGCCGGAAGGGCCCATAATGGAGAGATATTCTCCGGCTTTTATTTCCACGCTGATGCCTTTAAGGGCCTCCACTTCGACCTTGCCCATCTGATAGACTTTCCAGACCTCTTTAGTGCGCACAATATTTTCTTCAGGCATCGGCTACCTCCTTTTTCTCTGATATTACAAAAGTGCATTCAGTATGCAAGGAAAATTTTTGCCTATTCCTCAACCCTCATCGCCACCACCGGCTCCATACGGGCGGCGCGTACAGCAGGCAGTATCGCTCCGACAACGGACAAACAGGTGCCGATGAATAAAGAGATGCCGGCGATGCTCAAAACAGTGAGGCCGGGGAAAACCCTGAACGAACTCGAACCATAAACCACCAGTGTGTGAAGAATGGCCAGGATTACGCCCAGGACTATACCGGCGGCAGTACCCATTATCCCCTGGAAGGAAGATTCCAGGAGAAATAGTTTTACGATGAAGGAATCGAGTGCCCCCAGGCATTTCATAGTGCCGATTTCCCGGAAGCGCTCGGTGACCGACATCAGCATTGCATTGGTAATACCCACCACACAAACCATAAGCGAAAGCACAATGAGCCAGTATTGTTTGTGCGAAATCTGAGCGAAGAGGGAGCCTTGCCCCCCGGCACCTATCTCCTGCGCCTCCACGCCTGATCTCTGAAGGATAATGTTTATCTGTGGGTCGTCAAGGCGAACTAAAGAGGCCACTATGGCTGCGGTAGCCAGGATGTAAACCAGAAAGGCAATGGCCAGCACAATAAGAGAAACGGTAAGGAGCGAGCGCCAGAAGCGAATGCTCATCCCCTTGAGGCTTATCTCCACGGCCTTGGAAAGAGGGAGCACGATTTGCTTGCCAATCTTGGCCGCTCGGTAAGCGACGAATTCACTCTCGGACATTTTTCCTCCCTCAACTTTTTGAAGATATGGTCTGGCTTGTGCCGGATGGAACACTGGGCACAGCCAACCCTATAATACCTTTTTTGGCCAGGGTGCGCAAGAAGGTTACGATGAAAATCTCCGCCTCCTTGCGCGAGAGTTTGTGCGTCTTGCGGAAGTCGTCTATGATTTGTCTCACCGTGGTTTGGCCATCACACATCCGCCAGACATAAGAACCTATCTCGTCCAGAGAAATGACTCGACTTGGGGGCACATACATCATCTTGCTCATTGCCTTCACCAACCGGGTGTCCTTGCGAGGAATTTTAATGGAGACGAGGCCTTCTTCGTCCTCCTGGTATTCCAGGAGTTGGTTTCTTACCGGTATGGTGGCGAAAGACTCGTCTCGCGAGAGCCCGCGCGGTTTTTTTCTAAAGGCCATAAAACTCCACTTTGCATATAATCTTCAAGTCCCGCCTCGTGCCGCAAAAAGGCTTCCTCCAAATGAGGCTCATCAAGAGTGGCATTCCACGGCGGCAGAATAACGCTCGAAGGTCTGGCCCTCTTTATCTTTGCCGATGGAGAGAAAAACATAGATTTTGTCCATCACTTCGCAAAACCAGGCCAGCGCCTTCAGATATTCCTTCCTACGAATAGTGGGCAAAAAGCCTCTGAATCTCGGCGTTTCTCCTTTAACCTCAAGAGCCAGGTGTCCCTTGAATTTTGTTCTTTCTGCATCATAACGAAAGGCCGTCAGGCGCTTACCGTAGCGCTCGTAAAACCAACTGTCCAACTTCTTGTGGCGCAGAATGCTTCCGGCAAGGGCAATGCGCGCCACCGAAATTTCTCCCTTGGGCTCGCGGAATTTGAGCTCAATTGCTCCAGCCCTTAAAGTATTCTCTGAAAGATGGGCCTTTTCAGGCAAGGCAAAACGCAGGCCATAAAGAGCCCAGTTAATTTTGCCACCAGAAGGATGGTCTCGCAGGCTGTTCACGATACGCTGGAAAATGCCTTCTTTTTCTCTATCTTCATCCGGGTTAAAAAGCACAGATAGCAGAATCACCCGACGGCATTTCTGGCAGCGGGATAAAAGGTTGAGGGAGCACATTCCGTTTGTGACGGAAAAGCACTCATAATCCTTGCCCTTGAGTCGGGCGAGTTTCAAGTCTCTTTTTACTTCTGGAGCAGGGGCTTTTCTTCCGGCCTTACGCCGGAGGGTGCCGAGGTGATGACTCACAGTTTTGGCGATATCCAGAGAAGATTTGGATGGTTCCCATTTAAGTTCGAGACGGAGCATGCGGCCGTCGTCCAGGCTTAAGTAGCCCTTCTTGGCATCGCCATGCACGGCGGCCAGTTCCCAATCGACAGGGGTCTCAAAGGTGATGCCCTGCCAGCCGTGGAAAAGCCATTTTCCCTGAAGTGAATTCATTTAATCTCTTAGTTGCTTGAGTATGTCCCAAAGGGATTATATATTCTTCTTGAGTCTATGCAATAGTTTTTTGCTCAATTTTGCAGGGTAAAAGGGCGCAAAGTGAGGTGGATACTCTTACCTGGGAGTCTTCAAGCGCTGGAGCAGAAGTTCCCGAACTACGCGGCGGAGCATCTTCAAATCCACCGGTTTTTCAAGATGGGTAAAAAGTTCGTCGGGCTTGAGATTTCTTCTTAAGGCCAGGAAACTATCCGGGTCAGCACTTACGAAAACACAGGGGACGTTTTCTCGTATTTGCCTGATAAGATGGAAGGTCTCAAGTCCGGTCAAATCCGGCATATTCATATCCATAATCAGGATGTTGATGAAATGGCGCCTTACCGTCTCCACCGCCTCCCAGCCACAACGGGCAAGGAGGGTGTGAAAACCAGCCGGCGCAAAAACCGATTGCAAAGTGCTGCGAAAGGCCGCATCATCGTCAGTGATCAGCATTGTGCGTCGCAATATGTCATAACTTTTAATCTCTTCAACCATAAATACTCCTCATTTTTGCCAAAACCCGTTATTCTTTTGCGCAAAAGTCGTGCCACAGGGAGAGGGCGGGAAGTAGCCATTTTGGGGGTGATTTTTTCGGATGCGCTGTCAGTGTGGCATTCATGCGCAGCAGTTAGCGCCATTTCTGTCAATTTGGCAGAAGATTTGCTTGCCTTCTAATTAAGATAGGCTATTAGGGACTTTCAGCGGCGGGCATTACCATTTCCGCCTGGGTAGGCTCTTTGATTATGGTGGGTTTAAGGGTGAAGACCAAATTCCTCTCTACGGTAGCCTTGCGATAACCTTTGAAAAGCCAGCCAATTATGGGGATATCGCCCAAAAGGGGAACCTTCACTTCCCGCTCTACTTCTTCATTGCTCCTGAGCCCGCCCATTACAAGCGTCCTTCCATTCCGCACAGTAACCGTGCTCTGGGCAACGCGCGAATCTATGCGGGCTATGGGTATGGGATTTTCGATGCCGATGACCTCAAAAGAAGTTACCTGGGAGACCTCTGCAATTATGTGCAACTTTACCATTTCATCTCCGATAATAAGAGGGGTGATGAAAAGTTTTACGCCCACGAATTTGAATTCGGTCTTACTGCTAACCTGGCCCCTTAGCACTTCCACTTGTGTCACTACCGGCAACTCCTCGCCTATTTCTACCATAGCCGTTTTGCCTTCTTGGGTTGCTACCCTGGGAGTGGCGATGGCATTGACCCAGCCCTGTTCTTCCAGAAAGCCTATGACCACATCCAACTCCACACCCCACTCATCCGAGGCCAGGAGAAATTCCACCGTCCCCTTGGACCCGGTCCAGGGTGGGGTCAGCGAGCCAGGGATGCCAAAACTGGTAGTAAAATCCTGAAAGGCGGCTTTCATATTCCGAAATCTGGTCGCAGTCCACTCCTGGCCCAGTTGAAAGTCCCAATTCCGGGAATATTCAAATATATTGGCCTCTATTAGCACCTGTCTCTCCGGGGTGTCAAAAACCTTGAGGAGCAACTCCTTGGCCAACTCAATATATTCAGGCGCGTCGGTAATGATGAGCATATTCCTGTCTTTATCGCTAATGACCTTTCCCTCATGGGAAAGCCAGTTCTGCAGTAGGCCTTCCAATGTCTTCAAGTCCACCTTCTCGGTGTCAATAACCAGGCGCTGGCCTTTAATTTCGGATTCGGTGATGACTGCACCACCGCGATGACGCAGATGATAAAAAAGAGTCTGGCTGCCATCGGGCTCTGTGCGCTCCCTTATATGAGAATATTTACTTTCCAGCCAATCTTCCCCGGGCCCGGATGTGGCGGATGTCTTTTCGGTGGCGGTTTCAGAAGGGGCAGTTTCCGGGGAAGTGGCGGAGGACTTTTCGGCTGAGGTAGGTTCTATGAGTATGCCGGGTTTTTCCTTTGTGGATAAAGCCTGGGGCCGCACGGCAGAAGTCTCAGAAGATGCGCGCTCCAAAGCGGATATTTTTTCCTTGAGGCCTTCTTTTTTTTGCAAAAGACTTGAGAATTTCCCCCGTTCTAATGCCGCACGGCGTTTTGCCTCAAGTTCCGCTAATTCCTTTGCTACTGGCTCATCGCCTGAGCCTTCCTTTCGGATGACCTCTAATGAGCCTTCCATACTCCTTTTAGGCGTGGGCTGGGCCGCTGGCCTTGCCCGCCCTGCCTGACACCCACAAAGAAAAATGAAAATCCCGGTAACTGCAAAAAACAAAACCCAAAAGTCTTCTCTTTTTCTTCGCATAAACCTTTCCTATGGCGCAGGAATAGCAACTTTACTCTTTCATAGACGCTCAAACAGCCCACATTTATGCAATATTTTTGGAATTATATTCTTTGACCAATTCATTTTAAAAACGACAAGCTAACTTTGTAGATTTTACAAGAACTTACGAAAAAGTCAAGACATTTTGCGCAAGGCCACAGGCCAATTAGTGCTTGATTTTGTCGGTAATTTTGATATAATAAAGTTTTTGAAGTAAGGAGAAACACTCCCGAGGCTGGTAAATTTCAGAATTAATTGCTTGAGGGGAAAATAGGTGAAGGCAGTAGCGCTTCTTTCCGGCGGTCTTGACAGTGCCTTAGCCGTGCGTCTTTTGCTTGAGCAAGGCGTGGATGTGGTGGCGCTCCATTTCCAGAGCGTCTTTTCGGCCACGGGCGCTGACGGTTGCTCCCCATACGCCGAGAAGGTGTCGAAAGAACTGGCCATCCCACTAAAAATAATGGATATTACCCGGCCCCTTATAGAAGTGGTGAAAGGTCCTGAGCACGGCTATGGAAGCCATCTGAACCCCTGCCTTGACTGTCGGCTCTTGCAGATGGGCCTGGCTAAGGAGTATATGGGAGAGGTAGGGGCGTCATTTATGGTCACCGGAGAGGTGCTGGGGCAAAGGCCGATGTCGCAAAGGCGGGATGCTTTGCAGATGATAGACCGCAAGTCAGGACTGAAGGGCCTGGTCCTGCGGCCCCTTTCGGCGCAGGGTCTTTCGCCCACTATACCCGAGAATGAAGGCTGGGTGGATAGAAGCAGCCTTTTGGGTTTGAAAGGTCGCTCGCGCAAGGCGCAGATGGCCCTGGCTCGAACTTTTGGAGTGAAGGGTTATTCCTCTCCTGCGGGGGGATGTCTTTTGACTGACCCCGGTTTTTCCAGGAGGATGCGAGACCTCCTGCAAGAGGGAGATTTTTCCGCCAACGATTGCCGGCTGCTCAAACTGGGGCGGCATTTTCGCCTGGACAGAGCCACTAAGGTCATCGTGGGGAGAAATGAAGAGGAAAACAAGCGTCTGGAGAACCTGACCAGGCCCGGCGACCTGGTTCTGGAAACCTCTGAAGTGCCCGGCGCCCTGGTTATCCTGCGGGGAGAAACCCCAAAAGGAAACATAAACCTTGCTGCCAGAATTGCTGCCAGATATTCCAAGGCCAAAGATGAAGCCCTGGCCAGAGTAGTCATCAGGAAAGCAGGCGCCGAAGACTCAAGGCAATTCCTGGAGACCCGGCCGGCTTCGGATGAAGAAATACGGCCCTTGCTTATTGGCCTTTGAGCATAAGGGCGGTGTACTTATGACGCTTGAAGAAAAAGAAAAACGACTTAAAGAGATAATTAAAGGGCTGGAAAGTGTGGTGGTGGCTTATTCCGGCGGGGTTGATTCCACCCTGGTGCTCAGGATGTGTCGGGATGTGCTGGGGGAGAAGGTGCTGGCGGTAACCGCTCGGAGCGAGACCTATCCGTCAGTAGAACTGGAAGAGGCCAAAGAGATGGCCCATAGTTTGGATGTGGAACATCGGGTTATAGAGACAGAAGAACTCGCAGTTCCCGGATTTTCCCACAATCCGCCGGATAGATGCTATTGGTGCAAAAAGGAACTTTTCCAGAAATTGCGCACCCTTGCCCGCGAGCAAGGCTACAAGAATGTGGTGGACGGGGCAAATTATGAAGATGGAAGCGATTTTCGTCCCGGGCTTCGTGCCGGGCAGGAATTAGGCGTGGTGAGCCCGCTCAAGGAGGCTCACTTCACCAAGGCCGAGGTGCGGAACTTGAGCCGGCGGCTGGGTCTATCTACCTGGGACAAGCCCTCTTATGCCTGTCTGGCCAGTCGCTTTCCCTACGGCGATGAGATTACCAGGGAGAAACTGAAAAGGGTGGCCCGGGCCGAGCAGTTCCTGCGAGAGGCAGGCTTAAGACAGTTCCGGGTGCGCGCCCACGGAGATGTGGCGCGTATTGAAGTGGCCAAAGAGCACCTGGGCGCTCTCCTGGAGAGCCCACTGCGAGAAAGACTCATCGCCTCTTTTAAGGAACTCGGCTTCATCTACATAGCCCTGGATTTGGAAGGCTACCGTTCCGGAAGTATGAACGAACCCTTGAGGAATGCCGGTGATTAAGATAATTGAATACATAAAGGATGGGATAACGGCCGCCAAAGACCGCGACCCGGCTGCTACCAGCACGCTGGAGATAATCCTTTGCTACCCCGGGTTCCACGCTATCCTTACGCATCGCCTGGCGCATTACTTGCATGCGGTATTGAGGATTCCTCTGTTGCCTCGCCTCATATCGCAAGTTTCTCGCTTCTTCACTGGAATTGAAGTCCATCCCGGAGCCCAGATTGGCAAGGGCTTTTTTATCGACCACGGAATGGGCGTGGTAATTGGAGAGACCTCAGAAATAGGTGATAATTGTACACTTTTTCAGGGGGTGACCTTAGGGGGGACGGGAAAGGAGCGAGGCAAGCGCCACCCCACCCTGAGGAATAATGTGGTAGTGGGCGCCGGGGCCCAGATTCTGGGCAGCATCACCATTGGCGAAAATAGCTATATTGGGGCGGGGTCTGTGGTGACCCAGGAAGTCCCACCCAATTGCACGGTAGTGGGCGTGCCCGGTAGGATTGTCCGCTTTGAAGGCCGGAGGGTTCGCGGTGCCACCCTGGACCACACTAACCTCCCCGACCCCATCTTGGAACGCCTCCAGCAACTGCAAGAGGAAATTGAGCGCGCCGAAAGAAAACTCAGGCTGCAAACCACAGAGACAGATGAGAAGTGACCTCAGAATATTCATTCAGGCGTGGTGCTGACAAGCACGCCGCCCTCGAGCTTCAGATAGTCCTGGTCGGCATAATAAGTGGCTTTACGCCATAAGGTGCGATTATCCCCTTGCCAGACTTCTACCTCCGGCGCTCCGGTAAGTGTGGCAATTCTTCCAATGGCATCCCAGAATAATTTATGGCAACGCGCCTTTCTCTCTTTTCCTTCCACTAAAACATTTCCCTCAGCCATAAGCCACAAAAGAGCGTTATTCTCTCTCTCAAAAATCATTTTCAGGGTGTCGGCCTTTATGGTGCCTTCCGGGCTGATCAGTTCCGTATCCTTATTGAATAAAGCCTCACCCTTCGCCTGGTCATAAAGCATTTGGCCCTTCCAACGCACATCGGTTACTTCTGGCGGTAGGTGCTTTTCTTCGTCGCCTTTTCTATCCCTCAGGGTGATAAATTGCCCCGCTTCGGCTTTAAGGAGTTGGTTTTTCTCGTCCCACTGGATAGTCTGGCTTCTGATCATACTGGTGTCAAACCTTGCCTCGGCAAGCGGTGCTCCTTCGATGACTGCGGTGTTTTCCTCGCGGAGTAGACTATTTCCTCGGACCTCGAAGTCCTCATCCTTTACCAGGACTTCCTCCCGGGCAGTGGCCTGGGAAAGTTCCTTTTCGCCCTCCTCAGCCTCCTTGAGAGAAATCACAAATTTCTGTGCCTTAATAATCATAGTGCCCCGGACTATCTCTACATCCTTAAAAAAGGCCAGATGATTAAAATTATCTTTGAAGGTGGCCTTTTCTTTCCAGGAGATTTTCACCTGGCTGGGTATCTCCTTTTCTGTAGGAGCGGCGGTTTCTCCGGGCGAAGGCACTCTGGGGGTAAATTCTTGCCGGGTGTAGAAAACCAAATCGCCCGGGCCTTCAGCGTGGGCGTTTCCCCCTTCGGTCTCAAAATGAATGGCTAATGCGTGCAGGATATTCTTCTTTTTGCCTTCGGGGGTGGAAACATCCGAAGGCCAGGTGAATTCGGCCGGATTTCCCCGGATGGTACTTAGCTTTTTCTTGCTATCATAGATGAATTCATCTCCACGCAGCGTGCCTTCAGGCTCAACGGTTACTACCATAACCTCTCCCGTAGCCCGCACCTCCAGAGGCCTTTCCGCCTCTTCCTCTTCTTGTTTCTCTTCTTTTCCCTCTTCGTCGCTGTTTTCCTTGAAGGCGACGCGAAGTGCTTGTGAAGATAAATTCACTTTCTCTGAAAGTAGCCGGACATTTTCCTTGAAAGAGACCTCACGGGTGCGGGTATCATAGAGCCAGTCACCATCCCAGAAAACTTCGTATGATTGATTTCTGCCGGAGCCGGCTTCTTCTCGGCCAGGCAGAAATCCTCCCTTACGCGCCAGGGTGAGTCGGCCGCCGGCCGGGGCGCTGAACTTCCCTTTTTCCTGCTCTAAGAAAACTTCCTCGGTCTCTAACTCATCCCCGGCATCTTTTAATATCAGCGGGCTTCCCTGGATGTGCAAAACTTTCTCGGTGGGCTGGTAGACGAGATTTTGGCAGGAGGCACTCCTTTTGCCATCTTCCCAGTGCACATTTCCTGTGGCTTTAATCTTTTCAATCTCGGCCTCAACCTGGTCTGGGTCTTTTTCCTCGGCCACCGGGCTATAGAAGACCTCCAGGATGTCCGCAGTCAACAAACCTTCCTCCTGGCGAAGGTTCACATTATCAGAAAAGGTGATGAGGCGTCCGGGTCGGTCGAGGGTAAGTGGGCCAGCGCAGGTTACGAAAAGGGACGGGGTTTGCTGCTCGGGCTGTTCGGTCTCCCGGCCTTCCTCGGAGGGGAAGAGCCCCTCCAGACCTTTTTTTACCATTACCTTTCCATCTTGAGAGACGATGATTTTATTGAGGTCGTCCTCGGTGCGAAGACCAGTTCCCGTAACCTGCACCATATCATTTTCTACAGTCACAGGAAATGTGCTTGCCACATATTTCTCATCGCTGGCCTGGTCTCGATACCATTGTATCTCTCCGGTGGTGGCGCGGGTGCCGTCATCAGTCTCCATCACGATTTTTCCCATCAATTTGCCATCATAGGTCTTTTCCTCAAATATACCCTCTTGGGCAGTAATAGTGATTTCTCGGCCGGAAGGTCGAAAGAAGACTATGCGGGGAGAGGCGACTTCAATTTTCTTGTCCGCCCGCCGGCGGGCGGATTCCCAGGTGACTTGAAATGACTTTTCATTAGTATCCGGGTCATAGCCGGTATAAAGGCCTTGCAGAACCGTTTGACGCCTCTCCGGAGGAGGCGGCGGGGGTGTGGGCAAGGGTTGGCTCACGCGCCTCAGCACCACCACGAAGATTACGGCTACTACCACCACTATCGCCCCTAAAAGGACTCTTTTTACCATCGCTCTACCTCAGGTTTTATATCGGAGAAGTATCTCCTCCCACTTGCCCTGGGCCTTGAGGATGAGTTCAATAAGTTCTCTGACTGCCCCTCTTCCCCCGGTCCTTTTGGTAATATAGATAGATGCCTCTTTTACCTCCTGGGCGGCGTCGGCCACCGCTACTGGCAGCCCCACTCGCCTCAGAAGCGGCAGGTCCGTAAGGTCGTCGGCCATAAACGCCACTTCCTCATCTTTGAAGCCGAACTTTTGCAGTATCTTTTCATAAGGAATGATTTTATCTTTGGCATCCTGATAACATTGCTCAACGCCCAATTCCCCGGCCCGCGCCAGAACTGCCGCTGACTTGCGGCCGGAGATAAAGGCGCACTGCAGCCCGCTTCTCAATAGGTATTTTATACCGGAGCCGTCCCGGGCATTGAAAAATTTGGTTTCCCTGCCCCGGTCATCAAGGATTATGCGTCCGTCGGTCAGCACCCCGTCCACATCCAGAATTAGAAGCCTCACCCGTTTCAATCTCGTCTGCAGGTCTTCTTTTTCCATTTCAGTCGCAAGCGGCACTCACCAGATTACCCCAACCTCCAGCAGGTCTTGCACATCAATTATTCCGGCGAGTCTTCCCTCTTCATCCACCACCGGAATCTCGTCAATCTTGTATTCTTGCAGTATGCGGAAGGCCTCAGTAGCCAGGCTGCCCAGTTTGATGGTCTTGGGGTTCCTGGTCATCACCTCACCTATGGGCCGCTTGAGTAATCCCCTGTCCTTAAGGAGTTGGCGGCGCAGGTCCCCGTCGGTAAATATGCCGATGAGTTTGCCTTCCTGATCAACGATGGAGACGGCCCCGGCCCGCCCCGGCACCTGGCTTACCAGACTTGTCGCCTCCTCCACGGTAATCCCCGCCGTTGCCGTAGGATTTTTTTCCTTCTCCCTCATTACATCCTCCACCTTGAGAACCTCTTTAACACTGTTGCCTGCGGGGTGATAAAAGGCGACCTCTTTTTTGGCGAAACCTTTCCTCTTTAATACCGATAAGGCCAGTGCATCGCCCAGCGCCAGCATAGCCGTGGTCGAGGCGGTGGGGGCAAATTCTAAAGGGGATGCCTCCTCAATTTTGCCCAAATCCAGAACCACATCGCTGTGTTTTCCCAGAGGAGATTCCGGCGCGCCGGTGATGGCGATAATCTTCGCTCCAATTTTAGAAATAGGCCCCAAAAGCCCCACTTTCTCATGAGTTATCTCAGCGGTCTGGCCGCTATTGGAAAGGATAACCACGACATCGTCTTTAGTTACCCGGCCCAAATCGCCGTGACGGGCTTCAGCGGGATGGAGCCAGAGCGAAGGCGTGCCGGTGGAGGCCAGAGTGGCGGAGATTTTCTGACCGATTATCCCGGACTTACCCATACCGGAGACCACCACCCGCCCGCGGCAGTTCAGGATTAAATCCACCGCGCGCTCAAAGTCCTTGGTCATCCGTCCGGCCAAATCTTCCAGGGCGCGGGCCTCGCTCAGTATCACCTCTTTTGCATAATCTATCCCCATCATCGGCTCCTTGGGACGCCTCAGCCTATATCAAAAGCAGGACTTATTAGGCGAGAATTTATCCTGTGCCTTGTTTTGCGCATAATATCAGTAATCTGAGAAAAATCAAGAGAAAAGAGTAGCCCCTCTTCAAAAGCGGCATACCTGGACGGGACTCATCCCGAGTTATCTTATTCTACCGCTTTCTCGGCAAGTGTGTCTGAAGATAGGTTTCCCTTGACAGTGAGGAAAAATCAAATAGAATTAACTTAAATTTTTGGGCAGGAGGTGGAGGTGGCTGCGCCCACATTATTCGTTCTCGCGCTTTATTTGGTCATTGTGATTATCTCCATTACGCTGCACGAATACGCCCACGGCTGGATGGCCGTGCGCTCGGGAGATCATACGCCCGAAGATGCCGGAAGGCTCACCCTCAATCCTCTGCCCCACATTGACCCCATCTGGACTATAATTTGTCCCATCTTAATGGTGATTTTTTTAGGCTTTGCCCTGGGTGCAGCAAAGCCGGTGCCCATCAACCCTCACAACTTCCGCAATCTCAAACGGGACTACAGGCTGGTCTCTTTTGCCGGAGTGGCGGTAAATTTTCTTCTGGCCGTGATACTAAGCCTTCTTCTGCGGTTCTTTCAGGCCACTTCCGGCGGTGCGCTTACCTATGCATCCATCGTCCTGGGAATGGGGGTGATGACCAATTTCGCCCTTTTCATCTTTAACCTCATCCCCATACCTCCGCTGGATGGCTCCAAAATCCTGCGTTCGTTTTTGCCCGACTCCATCGGCGACTCCTATGAGCGAATGGGCCTTTTGGGAATTATCCTCATCGTGGCATTTGTGGTCCTTTTCGGCGGATTTTTCTTCTACGCAGTGGCCTTTTTCTGGCGTTTAGTAGGCCTTGATATGCAATTGATGGGAGAGATTCTTTACAGTTTTTCTCAGGAGATGGGTAACCTTAGAGGGATATTCTGATGGCAAAGAAAAAGCGAATACTTTCGGGAATGCGGGTGAGCGGCCCCCTTCACTTGGGGCATCTGGTCGGAGCGCTTCTCAACTGGGCCGCGCTTCAGAAAGAATACGAATGTTTCTATATGATAGCGGACTGGCACGGGCTTATGAGCGAATACGAAGACCCCAAAAGGGTGCCTCATTTCGCCCGGGAGTACGCAATAGATTACATCGCCTCTGGATTAGACTCGGAGCGAAGCGTCATCTTCATCCAGAGCGATGTGCTCCAGCATGCTGAACTTCATCTATTGCTTTCCACCATCACGCCTCTCGGGTGGCTGGAGCGCTGCCCTACTTACAAAGAACAAAAGGAGCAGATACAGGATAGAGACCTCAACACCTACGCCTTTCTGGGCTATCCCGTGCTTCAGGCCGCAGACATACTCGTCTATCGCGCGGACTATGTGCCCGTGGGCGATGACCAGGTTCCTCATATAGAAATCGCCCGGGAGATTGCCCGGCGCTTCAATCATCTTTATGGCACCGTTTTTCCTGAGCCTCAGGCACTCCTCAGCAAAACCCCACGCCTGCTGGGGCTGGACAGGCGCAAGATGAGCAAAAGTTACGATAACTTCATCGCCCTGGCCGACCCGCCCCAGACCATACGCCAGAAGATAGCCGGTATGTTCACCGACCCCCAGCGCAAACGCAAGAGCGACCCCGGCCGCCCGCAGTTTTGCAATGTCCATACCTATTACGAAATCTTCGCCCCGGATGAGGCCCCGGAGGTGGCCGAAAAATGCCGCAAGGCCCTCTGGGGCTGTACCGAGTGTAAAGCGCATCTGGCCGAGCGCCTCCTGGAATACCTCGCTCCACTTATCTCCAAACGAAATGAGTTGCTGGCTAATCCCGAACTTGTCACCGAAGTCTTGAAAAAAGGCGCCCAGAGGGCCAAAGAAGTGGCCGAGGCCACGATGAGCCAGGTGCGCAGCGCCATTTTTGGCGCATAGCCCGTAAAGGCTAATTATGAGCCAGGAATATCGCGTCCAACTTGAGATTTTCCAGGGCCCGCTGGACCTCCTGCTCTACCTCATTCGCACCAACGAGGTGGATATACGCGACATCCCCATCGCCCGGATAACCGAGCAATATCTCAAGTTTATGGAACTATTTGAGGCGCTGGATTTGGATGTGGCCAGCGAATTTGTGGTGATGGCCTCAACGCTTCTGGAGATAAAGTCGCGGATGCTCCTTCCGGCTGAGGAGCGAGAGGAAGAGGCCGACCCCAGAGAGGAACTGGTGCGCCAACTTCTGGAATATAAGAAATTCAAGGATGCCGCCGGGGCCCTGGCGGATAAGGCGCGCCTTCAGGAAGAGCGTTTCGGCCGGTTTCCTGCGGAAAGGCCCGCGCCCCAGTTGGACAAGAGCGAGTATTTGGCGGATGTGGAAATGTGGGACCTGTTTTCGGCCTTCTCCCGCTTGATGCGTGAGACCTACGCCCATCTGCCGGAGATAACCCTCACCGACGAAGTGCCCTTGAGTAAGTATATGGATGAACTATTGAGGCGGGTGAGCGAAGGCTCCGGGCTCACTTTTGAAGAACTTTTTCGGCCCGGGACCGAGCGGCAGGAGATGGCCTTAATGTTCATCGCGCTTCTGGAGCTAATACGCCAGGGGAAACTGCGCGCCGAACAGGAGCGCGACTTCGGCCCCATCCACATCTTTGCTTTGTAGATTATTCATCCGAGTGACGAATTTCCAGTGACGAGTGACGGATTTCAAAGCCTGTAGCGTCGTGATTCTGTCCCGACGATTATTCCAAGGAAAGGAGGGCAAGATGGCCAAAGGCGAGCCCAAGATAGTGCGGGAAGTGATGCATCGCGGCGTGGTTACGGTGGACCTGGATACCTCCATCCGCGATGTGGTTAAGACTATGGTGGATAATAGTGTTCATACCGTGGTGGTGGTGGATGAGGGCGCGCAAGCCTGCGGGGTCATCACCAAGGTGGATGTGCTCAAACATTACGGCAAGGATGTGGACAAACTCACTGCCGAGGACATAATGACGCCCAGGATAATAAGCATCTCCGCGGAGGCGCTGGTCTCCGAAGCCGTGGGTATGATGCAGGTGAAAAAGGTGCACCAACTCATTATCGTCAAGGACGAAGCCGCCCAGCGCCGCCGCCCCATCGGCATCATCTCCGTGAGCGATGTGGTGGAGGATATGGTGAAATAAGGCCTGGCGAATATACTGGAAGCAAAATAAATCCAACATCCGCTGGAACGAGGAGCAGCATATCTTTGAGGTGGTGGAGGGAGAAGGGAAATAAGTGCGGTTTTGTCGGGCCGGTCGCTGGGCCGGTCGCAAGAAATTCTATGAAGAAAGTTTTAGCCTATGTCTCGGAGAATACAAGACCCTGTTGCCCGTTGGGCCCTTAGGATAGCGCTGATTTTTGCCCTCTTAGGTCTTGCTTTGGTGGTGGCAGATCCATTACTTACCTGGTTATCTTTGCAAGGCTCGATTAGTAGAGGAATAAGCCCCGGCAGGCGGAATATTCTAAGTATCCGGCATGCCTTATACATTTATAATTATGAATATGGAGAATTACCTTATGATCGGCGAGGTCCTGAATTCGCCTTATACAAATTGAAACCTTTTGTGGAAGATGTTAACCTCTTTAGATGTCCAATTGGAGATAAGATAAACCCTGGCCCACCGGCCTGGGATGATGCGAATCATCGGCTTCTTAATTCTGATTACGACTATATCAACCAACCAGGTATCAATATGCAAGACCATAGCAGAGAAATATATTTAGTAATCCTGGCTGAAAGGACAGGTGTTAGGAAGTCTGGCAAGGTATACCTGAACAAAATCGGGGTTACAGGCTGGTTCAAATACGATAAGGAAGCGCCAAAAGAAATAGTGGGCAAAGTCGGCAAATATCATAACGGTTCTGGGGGATTCCAGGAGAGACAACAAACAGATTGACCTGATATTTTGACTATCTATTTGGTCGAAAGAATACACTTCTTAATCAATCTGTAAGGTGTCGACGATCATTATAGAATATAGTTGTTTCTTTTTCTACGACACTGCAGGAAACAGGACCAGACTCATCAAAGACGGCACCACCACGGTGACCTACGCATACGACATCGCCGATAAATTCACCAAAGAGATTAAGCATTAAGCCAGCATTCCTTAAAAAATTTTTCTTGACTGACTCCACCCATAGTAAATATAATCCAGCAGGAAAGAATTTATCTCTATTAGCCAAAGTGATTATGTAATGCTTCTCGCCTATCAGGAACAGGTTAACACCGACAACGGAGAGCGAGGATGCAGGACAAGCGAAGGAAAAGAGGGATTGGGATAGCGATTGGTCTTTTGATTGGTTTATTGGCTACCTGGTGTTATCTCGTTTATGTATTGAATGCGTCGCTTTTGACTGCAACGGGCGCAATGTTTTTTGCATTGTTTACAGTAATAATTGTAATGGTCTTATCTCATCGTTATGCAAGACAAATTAAGCGCTTCCTGCCCAAGTTCGCAACAGTCTATCTTCTGCTCTGTTTTATTGCGGTCGTTGTCTTCTTGCTTATGGCCTGGCATACGGATATTGAGAGTAGAAAGCTGCTTGGCAGTTCTCTCTTGGTAGTAGGTATGGGTTCAACCATATACTTGTACATTCGACTCAGACAGTGGCGATATAGAACCTTTCTGCTCTTGGCGCTTCCTGTCCTGATGGTTCTAAGTGATTATTTAGCAGGACGAATACATCTTTGAACATAACATCGCTGACAAACTCACCAGAGAAATAGAAG
>LIZR01000023.1 GCA_001302825.1 Planctomycetes bacterium DG_23
AACCCTCCTTAGATTATTCTCCGGGAAAAAGCATGGCCTCGGCGAAGATTTGCTGGAAATCGCTCCTGCCGGCGAGTTCGATATACTCAATCTCTTGCGAAAGGCGTTCGGCAATTTGGCGAAAGTCCTTGTTGAGGAGCACCAGTTTTGCTCCGGCTCCGGCGGCGTTGCCGATAAACTTCATCCGCGCTGAGGGAATAGGGGGAAGAAGGCCAATTCTTCTTGCGCTTTCGGGCCTCAGGTAGTTGCCAAAAGCCCCGGCCAGAAGCAATTCTTCAATATCGTCATCACTCACGCCCAGTTCTTTTTTAAGCACTTGAAGCCCGGCGAAGATGGCCCCTTTCGCCAGTTGTAATTCACGCACATCGCGCTGGGTGAGGAGGATATCTCTTGCCCTTGGACCGTCCGCCGTAGGCTCTCGGCCCTTTGTGCGGGCGAGCAGGAATGAATTGCCCTTCTCTCTCGGGATGATGCGCTCTTGGAGCGCCGGGGGAAGACCGCTTAACTCTTCGCGCTGGTTGATTTTTCCGGTGGGATGGATGATGCCGGCATCCAGAAGCCCGGCAACGGCATCCACCAAGCCGGTGCCACAGAGACCTACTGGTTCGCCGCCGCCGAGGACGCTAAGGTGCACATCCTTATCAATCCTCACCCTTTCAATCGCCCCCTCGGTGGCACGCATACCGCAGGCAATCCTGGCCCCCTCAAATGCCGGGCCGGCGGCACAGGAGCAGCAAATGAGCCGCTCGCTCGTCCCCAGAAGCAGTTCCCCATTTGTGCCCACATCTACCGCCAGTTTGATACCATCGCTCTGGTATATGCCGCTGGAAAGCGCTACCCCTATAGTGTCGCCGCCGAGAAAACCGGCGATATTGGGCATAGTGTAGATATTACCCGCCGGAGAAATGCGGACGCCCAGCTCACCGGCCCGCACATTTACCGCCCCTCGAACCACCGCGGTATAAGGGGCCTGGGCGATGGAAGTGGGATTTATGCCCAGGAAGAGGTGGCTCATCGTGGTGTTTCCGACCAGCGTAAGTTCATAGATTGCTTGAGAGGAAATGTCCGCCTTCTGGCAGAGTTCATCAATTATCTCATTTATGCAGGAACTGGCCAGGGACTGGAGTTGGTCAAGCGAAGTGGGGTCCTTTTGCACTGAAGCGATGCGGGAGACCACATCATCACCGAAAGGCACCTGAGGATTGGTGCGGGCGGCCACGGCGAGCTGCCTCCCTTTAGTTAAATCCAGAAGATAGCCCACGACCGTTGTGGTGCCCAGGTCAACTGCAACGCCGAAATTTTTATTCGTGGTATCTCCAGGTTCAATGGCAAGAAAGCGCTTTTCAGCCAGAGCCGCGGTAAATTTGAAGTCGCCCGCCCTGATACTCTGGGCCAAATCCCGGAGCAAGGGCAAGGGGATTTGGGCGCTGAGGCCACCGGCCTCAAGGGCCTCACGGATGCGGTCGGTGTCGCTACGCTGGTCGCTTATTGAGGGAGGCGCGAGCGAGAAAAAGTGCTTGCTTATGGCGGGATTTAGCAAAGTGGCGCCTTCTTTAGTTTCAGAAAGGATTTTTTGCT
Organism: Planctomycetes bacterium DG_23; assembly: GCA_001302825.1. Classification (GTDB taxonomy): domain Bacteria; phylum Planctomycetota; class DG-23; order DG-23; family DG-23; genus DG-23. Next base: position 1,579 of record LIZR01000023.1, read on the forward strand.
CAAGAGCGCGACTTTCATAAGGGACGATGATGGTAAGGGGGCGGACAATTTCCGTCTGACAGGCAAGGCGAAGGCCTCTTTTGAGGTCTTCTTTTGAAATGAATTTTCGGTCCGCGGCACCCGGCGGTGGAGGGTTTTGGGGGATTAAGATGCGACAATTGCCGCAGATGCCTTCACCGCCGCAGGGGCTATTTAGTCTGAGTCCCACGGCAGTGGCCGCCTCCAGCACGCTGGTGCCCGGGGGGACATCTACAGTCTTTCCATCAGGATTAAAGATAACTTTCATAGTCTTAAAGAGAAAACCGGTATTAAAAGATTGTATGGCGAAGCAAATTTAAGAAAGAAATTATACACCAATTCGACCCCGTGTCAAGGAGGATAGAGGGCAAAATTATGCTTAAGGCCAAGGAAAAGATTTGACACCAAAAGACTTATGTTTTAAAATAATGAAGTTGTCAGATACCCTTATCGGTCTTTAATTAAGGTGGTATAAGATGGCCAAAGGAAAAGAAAAAGACGAACTTTTTGAGGTATTTCGGCGCATAGAGGCGGTAAGGCAAGGCGCCAAGAGAGAAGCGCCGGAAGAAGTGCCCGAAGAAGCCGAGGAGGAAGAAAAGTTACTGCCAGGTGGGAAACCGCCCGTCTCCGTAGCCTTCCGGGAGCCCGCGCACAGATTCTCCATAGGAAGAAAATCACAGATAATCCTTTCTTTGAGTTTCAATGCCTGCATAGGGCTTGCGGTAGGGTTTGTTCTCTTTTGCGGGCTTGTTTATGGCATAAGTTTTTGGCTGGGCAAGCAGGCTCGACCGAAGACCATACCAGAGATAAGAAGCACGGTGGAAAAGGAACCGGGGCCTCTGGATTTGGCCCGGGAAAGACGCCCAGAAGAACCTACCCCGCCCGCCGTAGGCGACTATGCACTGCGCATAATTTCTTACGGCGCAGGCCAGGAAGATAAGGTTCAGGATGTTTTGCAGTTTCTGGAAGAACAAGGGGTGCCCAGGCTAAAATGGGTAAGAACTCAAGACGGCCGTTTTATAGTGGTGTATTCAGGGCCTTATCCTGACCGGGAGGACCCCCATCTAAAGGAATTGCAGGAAAAGGTGCGTGGGCTTCTCTTTAAAGGAAGAGAAGATTTCAAAGATGCAAATATCGTGAGACTCGTTCGCCGCGGATAAATATTTTTTGGAGGCCGGAGAATGGCTATCCACAAGAGCCTTAAGACCAAAGGTAAACTCAGTCGACACCGCAATGTCCTCTCCCGCAGAGAAAGAGTGGAGATTTTGCGCAAGGAAGGGAAATGGGAGGAAGGAGATTCGGTTTTTGGTCTGGCCAAGGTCAAGCATATTAAGGAAAAGCGCAAGGTCAAACCCCCTAAAGCCCCGACCCCTGCTGAAGTTGCTCCAGAAGCAACCGAAGAAACCGAAGAAACCGAAGAAAAGGCCGGCCGCTGATCTATTATCTGGTCTTAAGGGAATCGAGCGATGTTCGCCAAAAGGATGGCCCAAATCAATTCCTCCGGGATTCGCAAGGTTTTCGACCTGGCTCAAGATTTGCAAAATCCGGTCAATTTTAGCATCGGCCAGCCCGATTTTGATGTCCCACAGGAGATTAAGGCCCGGGCCATTTCCGCCATTGAGCAGGGCTTCAATAAATATACCCTTACCCAGGGCATACCCGAACTTCGGGAGCGCGTCAGAGCCCACATAAAAGAAACCCGTAATTTCCAACCTGAAGCGGTGCTTATCACCTCAGGGGTCTCTGGAGGGCTTCTTCTTGCCTCTATGGCCCTCATAGACCCTGGGGACGAGGTTTTGCTCCTCGACCCCTATTTTGTTATGTATAAACACCTGACGGGCCTGGTGGGCGGAATTCCCAAATTTGTGAATACCTACGGTGACTTTCGCTTGCGTCCGGAGGCCCTGGAGGAAGTCCTCAGCGAAAAGACCAAGATGGTGCTTTTTAATAGTCCCAATAATCCCACGGGAATTACCGCCCGTGAAGAGGAACTTAAGACGCTGGCTTCCTTTGCCAAAAGGCATAACCTTTTCATCATCGCCGATGAAATCTATGACCATTTTGTTTATGACGGGCCTTACCGGAGCATATCCGCCTATACGGATAATCTGCTTCTTTTAGGCGGATTTTCCAAGACCTATGCGATGACCGGGTGGAGGTTGGGATATGCGGCCGGGCCGGCGGACCTCATCGGCGAGATGACCAAACTGCAACAATTTTCGTTTGTGTGCGCCCCGGCTATGGTGCAGCAGGCAGCCCTGGTGGCCTTTGACCTGGATGTAAGTAGATTCCAGGAGGAATACAGAAAAAAACGCAACCTCATCTACGAGGGATTAAAGGGCGTATATGATGTAGTGCGGCCGGATGGCGCCTTTTACATCTTCCCGGAGGTGCCCTGGGGTAAAGATGAGGAGTTCGTGGCCGAGGCTATAAGAAAAAATTTACTCATTATACCGGGAAGCGTTTTCTCCGAACGAAATACCCATTTTCGCATCTCCTATGCTACTTCTAATGAAAACATAGAAAAGGGCATCGAGATTTTGCGCTCTCTGGCTGGAGGATAATGAGAGGCCCTGAAGAGAATTTTTTGTGTTGACAAAGTCCCCCGAGGTATGTATAAATTTTATTTTTGACATTAAGATAAACGGTTAAAAGGAATTTTTGTGAGATTTAATCTTATTGACCGAATTACAGATATAGAAAAAGGCTCGAGAATAACGGCAATTAAGGGCCTTTCTTTGGCCGAGGAATACCTGGCCGACCATTTTCCAGATAATCCGGTTATGCCCGGAGTGCTGATGCTGGAGGCCCTGGTGCAGGCCGGGGCTTATTTGGTTCGTGCCAGCAAGGATTTTTCCCCCAGCGTGGTCATTATGACCGAGGCGCGCAATGTGAAGTACGGTCATTTTATCGCCCCGGGCGACCAGTTGCAAATTGAAGTTACACTGCTCAATTTAGAGGGCGATAAAGCCAGATGTCGGGGTCGTGGGATACTTTCGGGCCAAACTGTGGTGAGCGCCGGTTTCGTCTTGAGTCTGATCTCTCTGGAAGACAAAAATCCGTTTTACAGAAAAAATGACCAGGCCATCCGAGAGGCGGCTAAAGAGAATTTCATCCTTTTGGGGGGCCAGAAGTTGCTGGAGGGAAGCGAACCTTGAGGCTTGAGGATAAGGTAGCCATAGTCACCGGTGGTGCGCAGGGCATAGGTCGCTCCATCACCAGCACACTGGCTCAAGAAGGCTCCGCGGTGGTGATAACGGATGTGAATAAGGAGGGAGCCGAGGCTTTGGCCGAGGAAATCAACTCCGCAGGGGGCCAGGCGCTGGCGCTTGAGGGCGATGTGCGCAGCGAAGATGATGCCCAGAAGGTGATCGATGCGACGCTGGAGAGTTTTCAGCATATAGATATACTGGTCAACAATGCCGGCATAGTCAGAGATTATCTCGTTATATCTATGAAGCCTGCGGACTGGCAGGATGTTATTGACATAAATTTGGGCGGGGTTTATAACTTTTCCCGCAAGGTCATCAGGCCAATGCTTATGGCCAGAAGCGGCAAGATAATAAACATCGCCTCACTGGCCGGGATTACTGGCGGCCGGGGTCAGGCAAACTATGCTGCCAGCAAGGCCGGGATAATCGCCTTCACCCGGGCGCTGGCCCTGGAACTTGCCCCCAAAGGTATTACCGTAAATGCCGTAGCACCGGGAATGGTGGTAACGCAGATGAGCGAGAGGGTGCGTAGTTTCACGCAGGATAAAGTGAAATCCCTCATACCTCTTGCGAGATACGCCGAGCCGCAGGATATTGCCAAAGTGGTTCTATTTTTGGCGTCTTCTGATGCTGATTATATTACCGGACAGGTCATAGTAGTGGATGGCGGTCTGGGCCTGGGCCCCAGATGGTAAAAAGAGATTACACTACAAAAAGACATTAGGGCTGAAAGTAAGGAGGCCGGGCTGAATGGCTGATAAGCAAGAAGTGCTTCAAAAGGTGCAAGAAATCCTCACGGATGCCCTGGGAGTGGATGAAGAGGAGGTAGCCGAGGATGCCTCTTTAGTGGCCGACTTGGGGGCCGAATCCATCGACTTTCTGGACATCGTCTTCAGATTGGAGAAAACCTTCAATATCAAGATACCCCGCGGAGATTTGTTCCCGGAAGACCTGCTCTCCGACGAACAGTATGTCCAGGAAGGGAAAATCACCCCAGAAGGCTTAAAAGTGCTCAAGGAAAAAGTGCCTTATGCGGATTTGAACGAATTTGAAAAAAACCCCGATGTAAGCGGGGTGGCCAATCTGTTTACCGTGGGAATGATAGTGAGTTATGTAACTGACCGGCTGGCTTCGTAAGCCACTTAGCCAGGCCCGCTCGAGCCTTTGGCCTTTCTGGAAATCTTTATGCGCTGGTTCTTAATTGATAAATTCATAGAGATTCAAAAAGGGAAATACGCCAAAGCCATAAGAAATATTACCCTGGGGGAAGACCACCTGCACGACCACTTCCCCACTTTCCCGGTTATGCCCAATTCCCTCATCATAGAATCCCTGGCCCAGACCGCCGGCATCCTGGCTGGCTATAGTGAAGATTTTGAGCAAAATGTCATCCTGTCCAAGATTACTAAAGCCGTCTTTCACCGTATGGCACGCCCCGGGGACCAGTTGCTCCTGGAGGCCCGCATAGTGGATTTGCGTGATGAAGGGGCCTGGCTGGATGCCTCGGCCACGGTAGATGGCGAGATGCTGGCCGAGGCTTCACTTATGTTCGTTCACTGGCGGGGAGAACTTCCCTCTGGAAGGCCGCTCAGTAATTTTGTCTTCAATGAAGAATTTGTGTCCTTTTTTTGGGCCAATTTAGCCCCGCCTTCTATCAAGGAGAAGAAAAATAGTCCATCCGCAAGATAGAAAGGTAGTTGTAACCGGGCTGGGCGCGATAACGCCCGTAGGCATAGGCAAGACCGCTTTCTGGCAAGCCCTCATTGCCGGCGTCTCAGGCGTTGATTACATCAGCGCCTTTGACACCGACCCTTTCCCGGTGAAAATAGCCGGTGAGGTCAAGGACTTCTCCATCAGGGATTTTCTGGAAAACCGCAAGTCCCTCAAGGTGATGGCCCGGGACATACAACTTGCCGTGGCCGGAGCGAAACTCGCCGTAGATGATGCCGCAGTAGAAGAAAACCCCATAGACCGCACCCGTTTCGGGGTTTCGCTTGGCGCCGGCCTCATTTCCTCGGATGTGGACGAATTAGCCCTGGCTGTAATCCGCTCCGTGGATGAGAGCGGTGAATTCAGTATGAAGATTTTCGGCGAGGAGGGCCTGCGTAATCTTTTCCCCCTCTGGCTTTTGAAATACCTGCCCAATATGCTGGCCTGTCATATCTCCATTATTCACGATGCTCAGGGACCCAATAACACCATTACCGCCGGCGATACCTCCGGCATTCAGGCTATCGGTGAGGCCTCACGCATCATCCAGCGTGGCGATGCAGACATAATGCTGGCTGGTGCTGCTGAATCCAAAGTCCACCCTTTGACCATCGTCAGACAGCATCTTCTGGGCAACCTCTCCGAGAGAAGCGATGAGCCCAAAAAGGCCTCGCGACCCTTTGAAAAGAATAGAGACGGCTTAGTATTGGCCGAGGGCGCCGGCGTGGTAGTGCTGGAAGAAATTTCTCATGCAGAAGAACGAGGGGCAAAAATCTATGGTGAAGTTGTGGGCTTCGGTTCGTCCTCTTCTGCCTGTGCGCCTAATAAAGCCGATGCGGACGGCCAGGGCCTGGCTCGCTCAATAAAGGCAGCCTGTGCCGATAGCGGCCTTAACGACGGGAAGATAGATTATATCCTCGCCCACGGCCTCTCCTGTCCCCTCAGCGATGTGGCCGAGACCCGGGCGATTAAAGAGGCTCTGGGAGAAAGGGCAAAGCAAATACCGATTTCTGCCATAAAATCGATGACCGGACATTGCGGAGCCGCCAGTGGGGCTATAGAGGTAATCGCTGCGGCACTGGCCCTGAAAAATTCCAGGATTCCTCCCACCATAAACTACGAAGAAAACGACCCGGAGTGTGACCTGGACTATGTCCCTAACGAAGCGCGGGAATTCGCGCCGAGAGCGGTATTAGTGAATAGTTTCGGTTTCGGCGGGCAAAACTCCAGCCTGGTGCTACGCAAGTTGAAATGAAGTCGAGGCGAGTTAGTGAGAGGAAATACCAATAGACGCAGAGCGGTCATTACCGGCATAGGTGCGGTAACGCCTTTAGGGCCGGATGTGAAAAGCACCTGGGAGGCGCTGAAAGAAGGCCGTTCCGGCGTCGGCCCGGTGACCTTGTTTGACGCCTCTACCTTTCCCTCGCGCATTGCCGCTGAGGTGACTGACGAGAGTTTCAAGAAATATCTGCCCGATGTCGAGCACTATAGCCAGGCCGGACGCAATACATTCTTCGGCATTGCTGCTGCTATGATGGCTGCTGGTGAAGCGGGGCTGGACCATGCGGTGAAGGACCCGAGGCGCTTTGGAATATATTTTGCTTCCGGTGAAGGGATTGCAGACTTTCGCAATCTGACAACAATTGTTCAGAACAATTGGCACGGCAATGGGGTGGAGATGCCGGCGTTGCTGACCCAGGGCGCGAGGGTATTAAATCCGCTGCGCGAACTGGAGCAAGAACCTAATATGCCTGCAGGCCACCTGGCCGCCATATTCAACGCCCAGGGGCCCAATTTGAATACGCTCACCGCCTGCGCCGCCTCCAGCCAGGCCATCGGCGAAGCCACGGAGATTATCCGCCGCGGGGATGCCGATATTATGCTCTCCGGCGGCGCCCATTCTATGATTCATCCCCTGGGGATGGGAGGATTTTGCCTCCTCAACGCCCTTTCCACACAAAATGAAGAGCCCACTAAGGCGAGCCGCCCTTTCGACCGCAAGCGCGATGGATTCGTTCTGGGGGAAGGTGGAGGCGCGGTCATCCTGGAAGAACTTGAGTTCGCTAAATCCCGCGGGGCTCACATACACGCTGAGGTGCTGGGTTATGGCTCCACCTGCGACGCCTTCCGCATTACCGATATGCACCCGGAGGGCCGGGGAGGCATCGCTTCTATGCGCGCCGCTCTTGAAGATGCTGGGGTAAGTCCCGAGGATGTTGATTACATAAACGCCCACGGCACTTCTACCTTGGTTAACGACCGCATAGAGACCCTGTCCATAAAAAAATTCTTCAAAGAAAATGCTTACGAGACACCGGTGAGTTCTACAAAGTCTATGACCGGACATTTGATAGCCGCAGCAGGCGTGGCCGAAATCATCGCCTGCATTATGACCATCCAGGATGGCGTGATCCCCCCCACCATCAACTACGAAAATCCTGACCCGGACTGCGACCTGGACTATGTGCCCAATCAGGCCCGAGAGGCGAAAGTGGATGTGGTCCTTTCCAACTCCTTCGGCTTCGGCGGCCAGAATGTCTGCCTCGTAGTTAAGAAGTTTAGCAAATGAAAAAGACGGGTATTCCACGAAAAATTGTTAGAAGACTGTTAGAAGTGCCCGGTTATCTTGTCAAGCAAGGATGCCGCAGTAAGGCCTTGCGCTTCCTGCGGAACACTTCATCTGCCCGGGCCATCCAGGAAGAGGTGCTTCTGGGCATCTTGCGCAAAAACGAAAAAAGCGAATTCGGCCAGAAGTACGGTTTTGCAAAAATAAAAAGTGCGCAGGAATTCAAAAGCCAAGTTCCCATATTCACTTATGAAGACCTGAGAAGTGACATTGAAAGAGTTAAGGCCGGCCAGACAACTTGTCTTTTCGGACCCGACGAAAAGGTGCTTATGTTTGCCCTCACCTCGGGCACCACATCCAAGCCTAAGTTCATACCGGTCACCCCCGCCAGCCTAAAAAAATACCTCCAGGGTTGGAAGGTTTGGGGCGGCTTTCTCCTCTTTGACCACCCGGATGCATTTTCTGGCTATGCCCTGCAGGTTGTCAGTCGACAGAAAAAACCCCCTTTAAGGGGCATCATCCCTTGCGGCAGCATCTCCGGGTTCATTGCTGATACGCAAAATCCACTTTTCAAATTAACCTATGTCGGCCGCAGCAGCGGATTGATTGAAGAGCCTTTAGGTCGTTATTATTATTTTCTGCGCTCGGCCATAGAAGAAGACATTACCTTTATTACCACCCCCAATCCCTCCACCCTCGTCCTTTTGGGAAGGCTCGTTGATGAAGAAAAAGAAAAGATAATAAAGGATGTGCACGATGGCACTTTAAGCCGCAAGATGCCTATCCCACAAACAGTTTGCAAGCGCATTGAGCGACGGCTTAAACCCAATAAAATCCGCTCCCGGGAATTGGAAAGGGTAGTTGAGAAAAGCGGGCGACTCCTTCCCCGGGACTTCTGGCCTCATCTTAAAGTCCTCGCCACTTGGAAAGGCGGCTCGGTTTCTATTTATCTTCCGGGCCTAAAGGAGTTTTTTGGCGATGTGCCCGCGCGAGATATAGGCCTGGTCGCCTCCGAAGGCCGCTTTACCATCCCCACCACCGACCAGGGAGCCGCCGGTCTTCTGAACTTCCCGGCATCATTTTTTGAATTCATCCCCGAAGAGGAGATAGAAAGTGAAAAACCCACCACTTTTCTTTGCGATGAACTTGCAGTGGGCAAAAACTACTTCCCCCTCTTGACTTCCTCCGGTGGTCTATATCGCTATAATATACTGGATTTAGTACGGGTCGTCGGTTATTGTTATCAGGCCCCCTTTTTGGAATTCTTGAGCAAAGGCAAACATTTCTCTTCCATCACCGGCGAGAAAATCTCCGAGTTCCAGGTGGTGGAGGCGGCAAAGGCGGCCGCGAAAGTTTGTGGATTTCATTTAGACAACTTTCGCCTCGCTCCTTTCTGGGCTACAACTCCCTACTACGGCGTAATGCTTGAAGAAAGAGGCATTCCCGAGGAAAAACTCAAAAGTTTTGCGGAAAAGTTTGAGGAAAATCTGGGCCGTTCAAATATTGAATACCTGGAAAAACGACGCTCTCAGCGCTTGGACCCCATAAGGGTCAAGATTATCCCCGCGGGAACCTTTGCACAAGAAAAGGCCTCCCTCATTGCCGGTCGCGGCGCTATCGCCGAACAGTACAAGCACCCCTTCCTTTCCAAAGAGATTCACCGGGATAGCACACTCAATATCCTGAGAGAAATAGGTCCGGGACCGAATCCTACTGACAATGAGGCGCATTTTGTGCGGCAAGGGTCTGGTAGTCAGGGTGACTCCGGGTGTTAGCCAGGCGACAGCCAGGCCGGCTTCTGACGGCCTGACCTCGACTAAGGGTTAGCTTTATGGGCGAAAAAATAGATTTAATTAGGCTCTTCGGCCTCAAGAAACTTTCGCGAACTAAACGGCGTCACCAGAAGGCCCAGGGGCTTCTGCGCGGTTATGTGGCTACCTGCGTTATCCAGGCCCTGCTCGAGGAGGGATTTCTTGACCTGCTGAATCAGGAAGGCAGTCTCAACCCAAAAGATTATGCCCAAAGCAAAGGGCTTGAGGCAGAAGTCTTGGAGGCAATGTGTGAATATCTTTACGGCATCAATTTCCTCAGCAAAACTGGCGGACGATATTCCCTAAATGATAAAGCCAAATGGCTTTTGGCCGAACCACGCGGCTCTTTCGACTTACTCTCTGCTTATAGCCCTATCTTCGAAAATATCTTGGAGTTGCTCACCGGTGAGAAAAAATATGGGCGGCAGGTAAAGCGTTCGGAACTTATGGCGGCAAAAGGAGTCGGGGCCTTGGGCAGGCCGATGTTTTTCCCCATTATGCAAGATATGATAAAAAATCAAGGTTTTAAGACCGTGCTTGACCTGGTTGTGGGAGATTTGTCGCTGTTACTTCTTCTGGCTGAGGATAAAGAGATACATGGCTACGGAATCGGAGATTCTGCCGAGGTTGTGGAATATGCCCGAAGCCGGCTTAAAGAACAGGGGCTGGAAGAGCGCTTTTCAGTCTTCGAGGCCGACATATTTGATTTAAAACCTTTGCTCGACGACTTGCAAGATGTGGACCTTATTATTGCCTTCGACCTCCTGCACGAGCATTTGGCCAAAGGCAAAGATAAAATAATCGGGCTTCTTTCAGAACTCAAAAGACTTTTCCCGGGCGCCTCTTTTCTCATTGGAGAATCCCCCAGAAGGGAAATTGCCCAGATTAAAAAAAGCCCTGGTATTTTCCTGGAGCATCACCTTTTCCACAGACTCTCCGAGCAAACGGTTCTTTCGGTTGATGAATGGCTGGATATCTTCGCTCTTGCTGGACTAACTCTTGCAAAAAAACGCTCATTTGGTATAATAGGGCATATTTATTTTCTCCTGCGTTGATAGTGGCATCAGTTGCTCAAAATTCGCTATTTAGATAAGAAGTGATGAATAACTAATCACCCATTGGGGGGAGTCGAAATATGGCTAAGGTTGGCCTCTATGACGCTTCTTATCAGGATATGCGCGAAGTGGTGGCGCAGGTCTTCAACGATTTTCCGCTTGAAGTCAAAGGCAAAAAGGTGTTGGTCAAGCCCAATATGCTGGGCCCTTTTCCGGCAGAGCGCCGGGTTACCACTGACCCCAGCCTGGTTAAAGCCGTGGTGGAGGAACTGGAAGAAAGAGACGCCCAGATAATTGTGGGCGATAACCCTGGAATGAGGGGCTATGGCGGCAATGAGGAATGTGCCCGCCTTTCAGGCATACTTGATGCTGCAGGGGAGCATTTCCAGAATATCGGCATCCACGCCGTTAGTAAAAGCATCAAGTCCCGCTTCATAGATTCGGTTTTAATCTCCAAGGAGGTTCTTGAAGCTGATTTTTATATTTCCCTACCTAAATTCAAGACGCATCTGGCAACCATCATCACCTCTGCGGTGAAGAACAGTTTCGGGATACTGGTTGGCGGGCAGAAGGCAGAACTTCATCGCCAGGCACGAACCTACGAGGATTTCGGAGAGGCCGTGGCCGATGCCTATAGTATCCGCCCGCCCGACCTGGTCATTGTGGACGGGGTGGTGGCCATGCAGGGCAACGGCCCTTCGGCAGGCACTGCTTACCAGATGGGAGAGGTTATCGCCGGAAGGAACGGGGTAGAAGTGGATGCCATTTTGTCACATATGATTGGTGTGTCTCCGGAAAGCATCCCTCAACTCAGAGCCGCCGCCAGTAAGGGGCTGGGAAAAATCAATCCTCCGGAGATAGAAGTAATTGGCGAAGTTCGCCAATTCGAGGATTTTAAGTCTCCTTCTACTCATCCAGCCGGGGGAGGTTTCAGAACATTTTTGGCGCGGATTTTGCCTTATTTCGCCGTAACCCAACCAGTGGTAAATAAAGAAAAATGCACGGCTTGCGGGGAATGCGCTCGCTATTGCCCCTTCGAGGCCATTACCCTTAGCCCTTTGCCCAGAATAGACCCCCAAAAATGTATTTGTTGTTTTTGCTGCCATGAACACTGCCCAGCCGGGGCTATGGAAATTGCCAGGCGCGTGCGCTTTTTTCGCCGAACTTTCAAGTATTAACTTATGGATTGTTTTGTAGCTCCTTACTCGAGAACCGGTCCCGCGCATCTGGCTTTTTTATTTCGATGACGGGTAACAAGTGACGAATGCCCCTAATGGAATGAGGAAAATTTGAGAAAATTGTGGCTAAGAAACTTCTGGGTGTTTTTCGTTGCCTTGAACCTTGCTTGTAAAGCTCGGCACAGAGAAAACACTGAGCATCCCAGCCAAATAGACCCTCAGGCGCTGAATCTGCTTCAAATTTCCCATCAAAATTACCAGGATAATATAAGAGATTATCAATGCATCTTCCTCAAACGCGAGAGGTTTGGGGGGTATCTGGGTAAATTTGAGGAAATTCAAATGAAACTTCGCACTCAGCCTTATAGCATCTATATGAAATGGCTTTCCGGGCGGTATAAAGGGCAAGAGGCACTTTATGTGGAGGGGAAAAACGAAGGTAAACTACTGGTCCACCCGGGTGGTCTATTGGGCTCCATCACCAGCACTTTCCAACTTGACCCTCACGATCCTTTAGCCAAATTGAACTCGTCAGAACCCATTACTAATGCCGGTATGGGTAAGACTCTGGAAAGGACGCTTCTTCATACTCTGGAAGAGTACGAGTCTATTTCTCTCACTATGGATGAAATCGAAGATGAAACCAGCGAGAGAAGTTATTATCGTATTACGAAAGAGCGCCTGGACGAAGACAAAACCGCTGACGCTTATGAGGAAGTAATACTCTATATAGACAAGGAACTCCTTCTTCCGCTTCGCATATTGACCTACGGCTGGGAGGGTAAACTCCTGGGCGAATACATCTACGAAAATGTTAAGATTAATGTGGGCTTAAGTGATGAAGATTTCGACCCCCAAAATGAGGCCTATAATTTTCCTTAACTTATTAGAGATTGGCTACTGACCCTTCGCCGGAGGAAGAAGACTACTGCGGGCAAAACGAGTCCTATGAAAATCGCCCGTTTAACCATTTATCATATTGAAATACCTTTTAAGAGGCGGTTTGCCCACGCCCGGGCCGAGCGCACCCGAAGTGACTCTGTCGTGGTTAAGGTCTCATTGGAAAACGGGCTCGCAGGCTTCGGCGAAGGGTGTCCCAGAAGTTATGTTACCGGCGAGACGGCTGAAAGTGTGTTTAGCGTCATCCAGGACTCAAAAGAAAAAGTCGCATCATTTAGTCCCGCAAATTTTGCCGAAGCGCTGGAAATTTTGCGCTCTTTTAGATTAGATTCAGAAAAAAAGCGCCCTCGCCTTCCAAGTAGTAACGCTGCCAGATGTGCCCTGGAACTGGCACTGCTTGACCTCTCGTCAAAATGTTTTCAGAGATCGTTCGCTGAAATCCTTGAAACCTTACTGCCGCAGGATGTCTTTCAACCTCCCCGGCCGGTTCGCTATAGTGCTGTCATCTCCACCGGAAGTTTGTCCAAGCAGATTACCACGGCCCTGGCTATGCGCCTCTTCGGTTTCAGACAAATAAAGGTCAAGGTAGAGGATTCTGAGAATGATGCGAAGAAACTGCGCTTATTGCGCCGGACTCTGGGGAAAAAGAAAGAGATGCGCATAGATATCAACCAGGCCTTCTCCTTTGACCAGGCGGTAAGGTTTTTTGAAGGAATATCTGACCTGCAAGTGGCAGGCGTGGAAGAACCTCTTGTGGGGCAAGAACTTGAAAGGCTCAAAGAACTTAAAGTGCGCTTTGGCTTGCCCCTAATCGCCGACGAATCCCTGGTCACTTTAGAAGATGCGAGATATTTGGCAGAGGGTGATTTAATGGACATATTTGATATCCGCCTTTCCAAATGCGGCGGGCTAATGCCTTCGGCCGCCATAATTGAATTTGCTCTTAAAAACGGCATAGGCTACGGACTGGGCTCGCATGTGGGGGAAACTGGTATTTTGTCCGCTGCGGGCAGATGGCTTGCCTCTTCGGTAGCCGGACTCAAATTTTTGGAGGGCTCCTACGACCGCTTTCTCCTGAAGGAGAATATCACCTTTCCGGATATAACCTTAGGCTACGGCGGCAAGGCCCCGCCGCTATCCGGACTGGGGCTGGGGGTAAATGTGGATGAGGAAGCCCTGGAGACGGTGGCCACGCGTAAGGAGGAAATCACATTCTGAGCGTCAATATGCTGGAGGAAATAAAAATTTATCCGGGGGCTTTGGGGGCGAAACTTCACTATCGGAAGTGGAGTGTTCCTTCGCCTCGTGGGAGAGTGGTCCTCCTGCACGGCATAGAAAGCCACAGCGGCTGGTATCTGGCGTCTGCATCCTTTTTGGCCCAAAGGGGATTTGCGGTTTATGCTCCGGACCGCCGTGGCTCAGGGCTGAATCTGGAAGCCCGCGGAGACACCCCTTCTTACAAAGCCCTGCTTGAGGATCTGCGTATCTTTATTGAGGGACCGCCCAATGTGTCGCCTTCGGAGGGGCAAGTTCAGCCGCAGGCCAATGAAAAAATAGGCCCGGGCATACCTCTACACTTGATAGGTCTCTGCTGGGGTGGGAAACTCGCCACGGCATTTTCCCTCCTTCATCCAGAGCACATCACAAGCCTCACACTCATTACTCCCGGGCTTGCCAGCAAGGTGGACTTTTCGGGGCGAAAAAAAATGGACATCTTTTTCTCTTCCCTTTTCGCCCCCAGAAAGAAATTCAAGATACCCATTGAAAAGCCGGAGATGTTCACGGCCAACCCTCAAAAGATAGAATATATAAAATCCGATGGCCTGAGACTGAAAGATGCCACCGCGCGCTTTTTCGTCGAGAGCGTAAAATTGGACCTTTTCCTGCGCCAGCGCATCCACCTTCTGAAGAAACCTATATTTTTACTGCTGGCCGGCATAGACCCCATCATAGATAACCAGAAGGTGCTTTCCCTGGTCGAACAAATCCCGGCCGAAGAGAAAAAAATCAAAGTTTATAAAAACTCTCATCATATCCTGGAATTCGAAGAAGATACCCAGGAATTTCTGGAGGATTTGGCGAAGTGGCTGGAGGCTCACGCTCCGTGAGAGAATCAAGATGAAAAAATTACGAACTGCCATCGTCTATTTTTCCCAGACTGGCAATACCGAAAAAGTGGCCAAGGCCATAGCGCGAGGTCTGGCTGAAGTCGGCTCGTCCCCACAACTTATAAGGCTTGAAGAGGCAAGCAAGATAGACCTGAGTCAATTTGACCTCATCGGGGTGGGCACGCCGGTCTTTTTTTACAAAGAGCCTTTTAATGTGAAAGACTTCTTGAAGGCTCTTCCTTCGCTCAAAGGCAAACACGCCTTTTTATTCATAACTATGGGCGGTCACCCGACAAATACTCTCCTCAGAATGGCCAAATTCATTGAAAAGAAAGGCGCCACGGTCATCGGCACTTTTCAAGCCTTTGGCTACGATACCTTCCCTCCCTACATTGGCCAGGATAGGAGGAAGGGACATCCCACAGAGGAGGAACTGCAAGAGGCGCAGAGGTTCGGTCGTGACCTACCCGGGCGTCTGGAAAAAATCCTTTGCGGAGATATGTCTCAATTGCCCCGATTCAAGCGCCAGTATGGCAAATTCTTCCGCCTTTCGCTAATCTTGAAGCCTCCCCTTATGCGCTTCATATTTCCCAAAAAAAATGTGCTTGAAGAGAAATGCACGG
>LIZR01000153.1 GCA_001302825.1 Planctomycetes bacterium DG_23
AAGCACGAGTACCCCGGATTGAAAGGCCGGATGATGGCCGGGGAATCTCGCCGCCAGAACTATGTAGGCCGTAAGAAAAAGAAAGATAAAGACCGGTCGGCTGCCGGGGTGGGCGCTACGGGTGAAGAGATAGTGAATCAGCGTAATTACCGGCAGCATAAGCCACACCATATGAAACTCCCAGGTAAGCGGCGAGATGATATTGACGGTGAGGGCAAAAAGGGCAAGGTCCAGGTTCCATCTCAAATGGTCGTTCCCAATGGCCCGCCCGGTTATGAGAAAAGACATCGCTAAAAAAAGAAGCGCAATTGATGAGGAGAAGATACGAGCCAAGGTTCCATTATGAAAAAAGGCCTCTCCTTTGAATCTATAGCCAAAGAGACGATAGAAAAAAGCAGCCAGCGAATGATTATCCTCATAGGACAGCGGTTTTGAAACCATAGCCGGGATCCTCTGGAAGATATATGCCTTATGTGGCTCTATCCCCAGAAGGGCCAGGGAGATAATCAGGAGAAAAACTGCCGCCAGAGCCGCCCCCATCACCACTTTCCATCTGCGCTTAAAGAGAAAATAAACTATAAAAAGGCCCGGCAAGACCTTAATCATAGCCGCCAATCCCAGAAGCGCCCCGGCAGGGTAATCGGCCTTATGTTTGAAGGCATATAAGGCGAGAGCCAGTAAGAAAAAGGTCACCACATTTATCTGACCCATAAAGAGATTGCGAAACACGGGATTGAAATTAAGGGCGGCAAAGGCCATGGCCGCGGCCTCGAAAAAAGAGATGCGCTCCCGCAGCGCCGCAATGCACAAGATAATGGCCAGGGCATATAGGCCGTTATTCAGGAAGAGCCAGAGTATGCGCGCCCGGGCGTGGGAGAATAGTAGAAAGGGGCGCATAAAGATAACGAAAAAAGGGGGATAGGTGAAGTAAAAGTCGAATTTGATGACTTCGTCCGGCTCGCCGGCTGAGCGGGCGGCCTCTTTCATTGTCGCGCCGTCATAGAAGTCGCCTCCGCGAGCGCCCACTTTGGCCCCATAGTAATACCAGGAAAAATCTGTGGCGTACCACCATTTGTGTGGCAGAACAATTCCATCTACCACATAGCCCACCAGAGAAAGCATCACGGCCAGAGCAGCGGTAATTTTGAGCACTTTGGTTGTGTTAAACGCCTTAGCCATCTTTTGGCCCTAACCACACTTTGCTTTTTTATGCATTAACATATTTCTGTAAGAAAGCGGGAAAATCAAGGGAAAGTTTTCCCGTCTATGGCGATATTAGAAACTTGGATGCGCAGTAAAGATTTCAGGTCTTCCAGGCGAGGCGTTTCCAATAGAAAAGAGGGATTATGAGTAAGGGTAGATGACCCAGCATCCAGATGATGATGGGCGGATAGTACCCCACTCCTGAGTAATAAGACCCAAGCACAAACGCCGAGAGCCATAAGGCTATCACGCCCCATTTTTTCATAGTCAAAATACCAAGGACTCCGCACGACAAGAAAAGCGCCGCCTCCAACCTCACGGCCAATTCGCCCCAGAACCAGATGTCCGGTTCAAACCCGCCTCGAAGATAAGCGATGCAGCCCCGCACCGCAGGCTGGATGATGCTCACGGCCAAGGCTATCGCCCCTAAACTTACTATTATAAATAACCAAGGCCGGTTTTTCATAGTGACCCTTCTTTTCTCTTCAAACTTCGGATGACCCAGCCCAAAAGCGCCCACAAGAGTATCATTGCGTAGAGTTTAAGGGAGATGAACATCATCAATCCCCGGGAACGAAGTGCCAGGTGATGAAGAGGAAATTTCCAGGCCAGAATTATGTAGGCTATGAGGAAGAGAAATAAAAAGACTGTGGGCAGAGAGACGAAATCGCCCCGGGCGAATAGGAAATGGATTAGCGTAATTACGGGCAGCATAAGCCAGACCAGATGAAACTCCCAACTAATAGGCGAGATGATATGAGCGGTGAGGACAAACAGGGAAAATTCCAGGTTCCAGGTTGAATGGTCATTCTGGCTGGGCCCTCTGGCTATGAGGAAAGAAAGCAGCAGGAAAAAAAGTGCACCTGCCTGAGATAAGATGTGGGCCAAATTTGCATTATGAAAGATGGGCTCGCCCTCAAAATCGTAGCCGAAGAGGCGGTTGAAAAACCCGGCCAGGGACTGGTTGCTTGCCGTCCCCCGACCTCGAGCCAAATCGGGCATTACGCGCAGGATATACGCTTGATGGGGCCTTATCCCCAGAAGAGCCACGGAGACGCCGAGGAGGACAATCAGCGTCAAGGTCGCCCAGATTACTACCTTCCATCTACGCTTATAGAAAAAATAAAGCACAAAGAGCGCCGGCAAGACCTTTATCATAGCGGCCAGGCCCAGAAGCGCTCCGGCAGAACCTTCGGCCTTACGCTTGAAGGCATATAACGCCGCGGCCAACGAGAGAAAAGTGACCACATTTATCTGGCCCAATAAGAAATTACGGAACACGGGGTTGAAATTTAGGGCACAGAAAGCAATGGCCGCGACTTCGAAGAAACCGACCCGCTCCCGTAGGGCGGCAACGCATAGAATAATGGCCAGGACATACAAACAATGATTTATAAAAAGCCAGAGGATATAGGCCTGGGCGTGAGAAATTAAAAGGAACGGCCGCATAATGATGGCGAAAAAAGGAGGATAAGTAAAGCGAAAGCCATGTTCTATGAGGTCTTCGGGCTCGCCGGCTGCCCGGGCCGCCTCTCTCAGGACGCCGCTGTCATAAATATCGCCACCACGGGCGCTTACCTTGGCCCCATAGTAATACCAGGCAAAGTCTGATTTGTATCCCCGATAAGGCAGTGAAATCCCAAATACAAAGTAGTCCACCAAAGAAAGCATCACGGCCAGAGCAGCAGTAAGTTTGAGCACTTTGGTTGTGTTAAACGCTTTAGCCATTATCCCGGCCTGAGTAAAGAATTAATCATTGGCTGTTGGTGCTTCCCCGCCGGACCCTTGATAAGACATTTCTGGCGAAATTTTGATTTAGAAGCAAATCTCCAGGTCGTTCATTCTAAGACAAAGTAAGTCCCTATGCGAGGTAAAATTAGATGAGTGAGGCGCTGAAAAATCACTGAAGGGTATTTCCGTGATTTATTCTTTCTTGCTCGAAGTGGTACGAGTCTCCCGGCCGAGGATGAGGTCGATGATGCGGGCTCTGCCCACAATTATCTGACAGGTGGCCGTGGAGCCAAAGGAAAGTTCCACCGCCCCTTCCAAGCCTTCTGGGATTTGGGTAATCTGGGCCTCCAGACGGTAGAGGGGTCTACCCCCCTGGCCTCCAGAGGAGCCTGAACTCCTGGCCCAGGGCTCGATTTTATCCAATTTCCCCATCGCCGGGCCGTATGTTCTATAGGGATATTGGGCGCTGAGGATGCGCACTTCCTGACCCAGGCGCACTCTGCTGAAGCCGGTCTGGTCCACCATCATTTCCACTCTTCTCTCATCTCCGATGGCGATAATGGCCACCAGTTCCCCTGCGGCTACGGCCTCACCGCGGCGTTTGAGCCGGCTGGCTACCTGGCCGGGATAGGGCGTCTTAAGTTCTGTTTGGCTGAGTTCTTCCAGTATGCTTTCCTTTTCGCTCGCAAGCCGCGCAAATTTCTTCTCTATCTCGGCCACTTGCGCCCGGGCCTCTTCCAGAATGGCCTCCTCCAAGCCCTTGTCCACAAATTCCTTCTTCTTTAGCGCCGTCTCCAACCCCACTTCGGCCAGTTCATATTCTGATTTGGCCTCATCCAGGTCGTCGGCAGAGGCCAGGCCGTCCTGGTGAAGTTGCTCTATTCTTTGCATCTTCTTCTGGGCGAGATTGAGTCTATTTTGCGCTTCTTTTACCTCCAGTTCCACGAAGCGAAATTCACCGGGAAGGGGCATTATCTCCAACCGGGTCAATGTCGTTTTGGCCGTTTGCATCTGGGCCTGGGCCTCTTCGAGAAGGTGAGTATTGCTGGAAAGGCGGTCCTTGAGGGTTTTATCGTCGAGTTTAGCGATGAGCGCGCTCGCCTGGACTCTCTCTCCCGGGTCAACCGGAACCTGGATAAGCACGCCGGACTTGAGGCTTCTCACCTCATATTTTTTATCCGGGATGATAGTGCCCTGAGCCACTATATGTTCTTCCATAGTGAAGAGGAAGAGGATGACTCCAAAGGCGAGAAGCAATCCCAGGGAACTCAGGGCAACCAATCTGAGTATGCCGATACGGGCGCGGCTTCGGCCTTTGATTTCTTCTGGGCTTTCTTCCTGAAGTTCTGCTGGCATAGTTTTTTACCTTGCAACCTTTCTAAAAACGAAAAGCGCCTGAAGCCAAGCAGCCAGACTGCCAGGCGACCTTTGGGTTTACCGAGATTTATTTCTTTGGTTAAGTATATGCTCGCCCAGGGAAAGAAGCGCCTCTTTGGCCTTTGAGGGAGGAAAGTATTCTATCTCCTGGGTGCCCGTTTGGATATATTTTTGGGCCTTGACCAGAGAGTATCTTGAAGCGTCGCTCCGGTCAATAACCTCTTTGAGACAGGCTCTTTTGTTGCTGCTCTCGCTTTTCAGAATGGCCAGTGCTTCTTTTCGGGCACTTGTTGAGCCATTGGACAAAAGCCATATTACCGGAAGAGTAACCTTACCCAGAGCGACATCCGTGCCCAACGATTTGCCCATAACTCGCTCGTCACCGGTTATATCCAAGAGGTCATCCACTATTTGAAAGGCCATCCCCAAATTCCACCCGTATCTTCTCAGGGCCTCCGCGTCTTGGCCACCATTGCCGGAAAGTATCGCCCCTAAGCGAGGAGAAGTGGCCCAGAGCGAGGCCGTCTTGCGACTTATTATCCTCAGATAATCCTCTTCTGTAAGTTCCAGGTTATTGCGCTTGAGCGTCTGGACGAGTTCCCCTTCGCATACAGCATTGGTGGTCTCGGCGAGTATGGTCGGAATGCGGCCATCGGCCAGGGGAGAGGCTATGGTGAAGGCCAGCGAGAAAAGATAATCGCCCAGCAGTATTGCTGTATCCCTGCCCCAGTGGGAATTAATGGTGGCCACATTTCTACGCATCCTGGCTCCATCCAGGATGTCGTCGTGAACCAGGGTAGCGGTGTGAATTAACTCCACGGCGGCCGCGGCTTGAATATGGGCAGGATAGACCTCGCCGGTGGTTTGGGCGGAAAGAAAAAGCACCGCGGGCCGAAGGCGCTTGCCCGCATTCTTCCCCACATATTTGACCAACTCGTCCACCAGCGGGAAATCCGAGGAAAGCTCTTTGGCCAGAACCTCCTCCATCTGGCCCAACTCTTCCGCTACCAGTTTGGTTACTTCGTCCAGCCCCATC
>LIZR01000024.1 GCA_001302825.1 Planctomycetes bacterium DG_23
TATTATAATCAACGATAGCCTCATCATATTGATTCTTATGGTCTAAGGCCCAGCCGCGGTTATTGTAGGCCTCGGCGTATTTCGGGTCGAGTTGGATGGCCTCAGTATAATCGGCAATGGCCTCATCGTAGTCGCCTTTTTCAAAGTAGACGAGCCCGCGATTGTTGTAAGCCGCAGCAGATTGGGGATTAAGTTCAATGGCCTCTGAATAATCGGCAATGGCTTTATCATATTGGCCTTTATCGCGATAGACGAGACCGCGGTTACTGTAGGCAAAAGCATAGTCGGGTTTTAGCTGGATGGCCTGGGAGAAATCAGTGATGGCTTTATCATATTGACCTTTTTCGCTATATACCATACCCCGATTATTATAGCCCATAGCCTCGTATCTCGTGCCCGTGCCTTTCTCAATAGTTTCCGTATAGGCCTCGATGGCTTGGTCCAGATTGCCTTGTTTGTGAAGAGCTACGCCTCGTTTGAAGGCCTCTTCCGCGGCTTCTTCATCCGCATAGAGGAGAGGGCCCATATGAACAAAAAGCGCTAAGAAACACGCCGCCACAAAAGTATTAATAACCCTTCTCATCTTGCAATTCCTTGGCCGGTCACACACGGTCGCCAGAAAAATCATTCCACTATGGCCTTGAAATCCGGGTCGCCCCAATATTCTTGCAAGAGTTCTTCTCTCTTGGCCCGGTCTTTTAATCGGGGCAATAGTCCTATTGAAATTTTCAGGGCCTTGAGGCAGTTTTCTTTATCCCCGAGCCGGGCATAGGCCAGGGCCTGACCATAGATTACCCAGGCCTTTTGCCAGCCTCTATATTCGTTAGCATCTATTCTCACTGCCCGTTGGTAAGCGGATGTAGCCTCGGTTCTTTTGCCCATTTTTTCAAGGGCAAAGCCTTTGGAAGCGTGATAATGTGGGTTGCCCGGACACATACTTATGGCTCTACGATGGTAAATCAAAGCCTCATCGAATTTGCCCATCTTAACGAGCGCGCGTCCTTTGCTGCAGGAGGCATCGTCAGCAAAATCGCGGTCAAGTTGCATTGCTTGGTCAAAATCTGCCATAGCGGCCATATACTCCCCTTTGTCAAAATAGGCGATACCGCGGTTATGGTAGAAACGCGCGGATTTGGGCTCAAGTTGGATGGCCTTTGTATAATCTGCAATTGCCGCATCATATTGACCTTTAAGCCAATGGGCAAGGCCGCGGTTATTATAGACGACTTCATATTCCGGTCGGATTTGGATGTAATTTGTGAAATCCGCAACGGCTTTGTCGTATTGGGCCCTATCCAGATAGAGTTTACCCCGATTAAGATAGGCATCGACATAATTCGGGTTGAGTTCTATAGCCTTTGAATAATCCGCAATAGCCGCATCATATTGGCCTTTGCCGCAGTAAGCGAGGCCGCGATTGTGGTAGGGATGCGCATATTCAGGCTTAAGTTCTATGGCCTTTGTATAATCGGCAATTGCCGTATCATATGAGCCTTTGTTGTAATAGATGTTGCCTCTACCATTATAAGCATAGGTGGCATATTTAGGGTCAAGTTGGATGACCCTTGAATAGTCGGCAACAGCCTTATCATATTGACCTTTGCGTGCGTGGGCTAACCCGCGATTATAGTAGGCCAGGGAATATTGAGGGTCAAGTTGGATGGCTTTTGCATAATCTGCAATTGCCGCATCATATTGACCCTTGTGTGCGTGGGCTATGCCGCGATTCCTATAGGCTTTGGCGTATTTGGGATTGAGTTGGATGGCCCTTGAAAAATCTGCGATGGCAGCATCATATTGGCCTATGTCATTGCGAGCATTGCCGCGATTGCTGTAAGCCAGAGCATATTTGGGGTCAAGTTCTATGGCTTTTGAATAGTCTGCAATAGCCTTATCATACTGACCTCTATCTGCGTAGGCCAAGCCCCGATTATTGTAGGCCACAGGCTCATATTTGGTGCCCGCGCCTTTCTCAATAGTCTCCGTATAGGCCTTTATGGCTTCGTCCAGATGGCCTTGTTTGTAAAGAGAAGATCCCCGCCTAAATGCTTCTCGGGCTTCTCGTTCACCGGCGTAGAGCAAAGCGTCCAAAAAAATTAAGGCCAGTATTAAAACCGCCGTCAACCACAGGCTACCAGACTTTCGCATATCGCATTTTCCCCCTGAAAATGGTCAAACGCCGAAAGCGCGCCGTTGTGTAAACTTCTTGCGCTTTTTTCTCTGCAGCCTATGCGGTTATCTCTTTATCCCCGCCTTTGGCGGGCAGGCGTCTGGTTGCCGCAGGCGACTAATCTGCAGTGCCTATCTGCGTCATACGCGGCCTATTTTTTCTCGCTTTTTGCGGCCTCTTCCTCAAGTGCGGCGTGGGCCGCGGCCAAGCGGGCGATGGGCACGCGGAAAGGCGAGCAGGAGACATAATTCATCCCCACCCGATGGCAGAATTTCACTGATTCCGCCTCGCCCCCGTGTTCGCCGCAAATACCCACTTTCAAATCCGGCCTTGCCTTTCTGCCTTTTTCTATACCGATTTTGACCAGTTCTCCCACGCCGGGCTCATCTATAGACTGGAAGGGGTCTTTGGGCAGGATGCCCTCTTCCACATATCTGGGCACGAAGGAGCCCACATCGTCGCGGGAAAAGCCATAGGTCATCTGGGTGAGGTCGTTAGTGCCGTAGGAGAAGAATTCCGCCTCTTTAGCGATTTCATCAGCGGTAATGCAGGCGCGAGGCACTTCAATCATAGTGCCCGTGAGATAGTCCACCTCTAAGCCCTCGGCAGCAAAGACCTCTTTGGCTATTTTCATCACCCGGGCTTTGAGCGCGACAAATTCCTCGGCGGCACCGACCAGGGGAATCATAATCTCTGGCAGGACCTCCACACCTTCCTTTTTCATCCGGCAGGCGGCCTCGAGGATGCCCCGGGTCTGCATATCATAGACTTCGGGATATACGATGCCCAGTCGGCAGCCGCGCAGGCCCAGCATCGGGTTGAGTTCACTGAGCGCCTGGACCTTGGCCTTAATGGTTTCCTGGGGAACGCCCATAGACTGGGCCATCTCGCGTTGGCTGGCCTCTTCCTTGGGGAGGAATTCGTGAAGCGGGGGGTCGAACAGGCGGATGGTGACCGGAAGACCGGCCATCTCCCGGAAGATGCCCTCAAAGTCACCCCGTTGCATAGGCAGGAGTTTCTCCAGGGCCTTGGCGCGGCCCTGGGAATCCTCGGCCAGAATCATCTCCCGCATAGCGAGGATGCGGTCGCCCTCAAAGAACATATGCTCGGTGCGGGTGAGCCCGATGCCCTCGGCGCCGAACTCGCGGGCCACTTTGGCATCGTGGGGGGTATCGGCATTGGTGCGCACGCCAATCTTGCGGAACTTGTCCGCCCACTCCATGAGCCGGGCAAAATCGCCAGATAGCGTGGGCTCCACCGTGGACACCTCCCCCAGCATCAGCTCGCCGGCGGCCCCGTCAAGGGAAATGAAATCTCCTTCTTTTATGGTATGTTCTCGGACCTTCATTTGCTTATTCTCATAGTCTATCTCCAAGGCCCCGCAGCCAGCCACGCAGCATTTACCCATACCCCGGGCAACCACCGCGGCATGCGAGGTCATTCCCCCCCGGGCGGTGAGGATGCCCTGGGCAGCATTCATACCGCCGATGTCTTCCGGAGAGGTCTCCAGGCGCACCAGGATGACTTTCTCATCGTGTGAAGCCCAATCCTCGGCGGTATCGGCATCAAAGACGGCCTTGCCCGTGGCTGCTCCGGGAGAGGCGGGAAGCCCTTTGGCGATGACCTTCTTTTCGGCTTTAGGGTCGAAGGTAGGATGAAGCAGATGGTCGATTTGCTCCGGCGGCATGCGGAGGACCGCGGTTTTCTGGTCAATGAGGCCTTCATCCATCATATCGCAGGCAATCTTTGTGGCGGCGAAGGCGGTGCGCTTGCCGGTGCGGGTCTGGAGCATAAAGAGCCGGCCATTCTGAAAGGTGAATTCGAAATCCTGCATATCCTTGAAATGGTGCTCCAGAATATCTTTTATCTTTAAGAGTTGGGAATGGATTTTGGGCATATCTTGAGCGAGGTGGCTTATGGGCTGTGGAGTGCGTATGCCGGCGACCACATCTTCCCCCTGGGCGTTGAGCAGATACTCGCCGTAGAGGGCGTTTTCTCCGGTGGCCGGGTTGCGGGTGAAGCCGACGCCGGTGCCGCTGGTTTCACCCATATTTCCGAAGACCATAGTCTGCACCGAGGCCGCCGTGCCCAGCAGGCCAGTTATGCGATGAATCTGGCGATATTTTACGGCTCTGGGAATATTCCAGGACTTGAACACGGCCTCGGTGGCGCGTTTGAGTTGGTCTCTGGGCTCCTGAGGGAAATCCTCGCCGGTCTCCCGCTTATAAAGTTCCTTATAATGGGCAACAACCTTTTTTAGGTCTTTGGTTTCAAGTTGAGTGTCAAGTTCTGCGCCAACTTCTTTTTTGACCTGGCTCAAAACTTCCTCAAATTTCTCGTGCTCGACCCCCATTACTACATCGCCGAACATATGGATGAGCCGGCGGTAGGCATCCCAGGCGAAGCGCTCATTGCCCGTCTTTTTGGCTAAAGCCTCCACTACCTTATCATTGAGCCCCAGATTTAGAACTGTGTCCATCATCCCGGGCATAGAAACGGCAGCGCCTGAACGCACCGAGACCATAAGGGGATTTTCCGGGTCGCCGAAGCCGGCCTCCATCGTTTGCTCGAGTTTCTCCAGATTCTTTTCCATCTCGTCGTCCAGGCCCTCGGGGAATTTGCCGCCATTTTCATAATAATAACGGCAAACCTCTGTAGTAATGGTGAAGCCGGGGGGCACGGGAAGGCCGATGAGGGTCATTTCCGCCAGGTCTGCACCTTTTCCGCCCAGGATGGGACGAAGTTTCCCTGAACCGTCGGCCTTGCCATCGCCGAAGAAATAAACATACTTGGGCATCTTCACTCCTTTCCAAAAAGCCTGCTGTCGACCGTTGGCTAAAGCAACAATCTGCCTTCCTTATTTACCCATTTGCCGCAACTTCTGATGAGGGACAAAAAGTTCCTCTGCGGGACTCTTTATTTTGTAAAAACACCGCAGGGCAGCCTAAAGCACAAGGTTAGCGGCTGGTGGTTCAATCTGTAGCGTCTTTTGATAATAATCAACCCCAAAGTGATTGCCGATAAAAAAGACTGGGACCCAATTGGGGTGTGAATCAGGGAATCAAGTGTTTTTGCACGACTATTTATTGGTCTATCGACCCCCAATTAACAAAAACTCAGGGTCTGCCTTCGTCCTCTTTTTCTCCATCTCGTTCGGTTTCCTCGGCTTCCTCATCATGAAAGGGCACATCGCCGTAGGAAGGAGCCTTCTCCTCATAGCGGGAGGTCTCGGAAGTATCAGGGGATTTTGCTCCATATGAGAAGCCATCTGGCGAGGAGGTGCTCCGGCGGTAATGATCGCTTGTATGTTCTCGCTGATAGCCACCCGGTGTTCTCTCGCTATAAGGCCGATAGTCCGCCGCGCGGCGAGGCTTTTCGATGATGTGGCGATATTCCTCCAGGTCCTTGAAATCGCTGGAGGCGTTGATTAAATCTATAGCCGTGGTCTGACGCCGTCCCACGCACATTACCTCTTTAGCCATATTGCGCAGGTGATTTATTACCGGCACAAAATCCGCATCGCCGCCGAAGAGCACGGCCCGGTCGTAGCCCTCTATGCCGGCCAGCATCCGGAAGACCAATTCCACATCCAGATTGCCTTTAAGATGGGTCTGGCCAGTGGCGTAATCCTTGATTACTTTCACCTCTTTATCCACTACGGTAAAACCTATATGGATGAGAGCACGGCGAAAGCGGCGGTAGCGTTCAACCTTTTCCGGGTGGGCGGCAGGGGGGGTGGCGGTGAAATAGAAGGCCCCGTAGACCTCGGCTGAATCTGTGAAGTGGTCATAAACCTTCTTGTAATCAATTTGCCAGCCATTTTCTCTTTGCGCATAAAACATACTGGCGCCATCGATGAACAAAGCCACTCGCTCCATTTCTCATTCCTTTCCATAATCAAGTACAAAATTCAACCTAATTTAAGGTTTCCAAAATCTTCTTAGATTACTAATACTGAGGCCTTATATATCCTACTGTAAGGACAAGTCAAGTGGGTGAACGAATAGTAGTCACTGATTCATCTCCTTTCCAAAAAGACCTGCAAATTGTAACGAACTTGCGCTTCTTTTGTCAAATAAAATATTCTTTTATTTACTGCTATGAGTCTGGAAAAATCCTTGACAGGCGGCTTTAATATTGCTATACTTTTTCAAAACAATTTATGGCCAGAAATCCACCTGGAGGTTTTTGGATGGAAGAGAAGAGAAAACCGTTGGGGGAGATACTTAAGGCCCGAGGCTTTGTCACGGGTGAACAGATTGAGGCGGCTTTAAAGTATCAAAATAAAGAAGGGCTGAAAATCGGCCAGGCCTTGATCCGTTTGGGCTTTGTTAAGCCCCGGGATGTCCTGGAGGCCCTGGCGGAGCAATTGGGCCTACGGACAATAGATTTGGGCGAGATGGAGATTTCCCCATCGGTGATTGAGTTGGTGCCGCAGACGGTGGCGCGGCGTCACAATCTTGTTCCCATTTCGGCCTCGGAAGGGAAAGTGGTAGTAGCGGTTAGCGAGCCGCTGGATTTGGAGAGTCTGGATAATCTGCGCTTCATCTTGAATGCGGATGTGGAATGCGTCCTGAGTGAAGAAGAAGGAGTAAGTGAAGCGTTGACTAATTATTATGGTTCGCAGGCGCCTTTGGAGACCGCGGTGGATGAGGCCTACAGAGATTTTACCGACGGCGACATCCAGGTGGTTGAGGAAGAGGAACTGGAAGAAGGGGAGGTGGGTGCGGACGAGGGCCCGGTGGTGCGTCTGGTGCAGAAAATCATAGAGGATGCCATCCGGAGTCGAGCCAGCGATATACATATAGAGCCTATGGAGGATAAACTTCGCATCCGTTATCGCATAGACGGTGTCTGTCAGGAAATAGAAGCTCCTCCCAGAAGACTTCAGGAGGCCGTCATCGCCCGGGTGAAGATTATGGCCGGGATGAAGATAGATGAGAAGCGCCGGCCGCAGGACGGCAGTATCTCTATGAGATTTGAAGGTCGAGATATCGATTTCCGGGTCTCTGCTCTTCCGGCCTGGCATGGGGAAAGCGTGGTCTTGAGGATATTGGATAAGATCACGGTTTTGAGAGGCGTAGAGACTCTGGGCTTCCACGAGGATGACTACCGGCGCTTCCAGAATATCATCCGGCAACCCGCTGGGATTTTCCTGGTTACCGGCCCCACAGGTTCTGGTAAGACTACCACCCTCTATGCGGCGCTCAATGAACTTAACCGGCCTGATGTAAAAATCCTCTCGGCTGAAGACCCGGTGGAATATAATATCTCCGGCATAAATCAAGTTGAGGTTCTGGTGGAGGTGGGCCGCACCTTCGCCAATATTCTGCGGGCTATGATGCGTCAGGCACCGGATGTCATATTGGTGGGAGAGATACGCGACACCGAGGCCGCAGAGGTGGCCATCCACGCCGCCCTTACCGGGCACCTGGTATTCTCCACCCTTCACACCAACGATGCCCCCAGCGCGCTGCCTCGGCTTATAGACCTGGGAGTAAAACCCTTCCTGGTGGCTTCGGCAATCCAGGCGGTGATGGCTCAGAGGCTTGTGCGTAGGATTTGTGAAAATTGTAAAGAGCCTACCGAGGTGACCGACCAGGAACTTTATGCTGTGGGACTGAAGCGAGAGGATGTGGAGGGAGTGACCTTTTACCGCGGCCGGGGTTGCCAGAAATGTTTCAAGAGCGGCTTCTTTGGCCGCGTCGGGATATTCGAACTTATGGAAATGAATGCGGAAATCCGGGAGATGGCTTTCCAGAAGGCTTCCACTGATGGCATAAGGCGGCAGGCCCGGTCCTCAGGTATGCTGACTCTTTTGGAAGATGGCGTAAGAAAGGCTATGAGTGGGATAACTACGCTGGATGAAGTCATCCGGGTGGCTGTCCGCGGAGAGGTCTAAACGCTGCAAAGTTAAATGAATGATAGTTGGAGTTTTCCTGCAGATTTCGGGGAGGTGAAGTAATGGGTCAAGTCCTTATGGAGAAATTGTTAGATGTGGTAGTCGACCAGGATGCGTCTGACCTCCATCTGGTAGTAGGCAGAGAGCCGATAGTGAGGATAGACGGAAAACTGCACAGACTTAAGACCAAAATGCTTAATCCCGATGACACTATGGCTCTTATGAAGAGCATCACTCCGGAGCGTAATCAGCAAGAACTTCAAGAGGTGGGAGGCACCGACTTCAGCTTCGCTTACGGCGATAAGGCCAGGTTTCGGGTAAGTTGCTATAAGGACCGGGGCACGGTGGCCGTGGCTATGAGGCTTATTCCCAATAAACTAATGTCTTTTGAAGAGATAGGCCTTCCCTCGCAGGTAAAGCACTATTTGGTTGAGCCGCGCGGGTTAATCCTGGTTACCGGACCTACAGGCTGCGGGAAGACCACCACACTTGCTACTATGGTTAATTTCATAAACGAGAACCTTGACCGGCACATCATTACTATTGAGGACCCTATAGAATTTTATCACGAACACAAACGCTCCATAATAAATCAGCGGGCGGTGGGTGAGGATGTGACCTCCTTTGCCGAGGCGTTAAGAAGGGTGGTGCGAGCAGACCCGGATGTGATTCTGGTGGGCGAAATGAGGGATTTGGAGACGATGACCGCGGCACTTCGGGCGGCTGAGACTGGACACCTGGTATTTGCAACACTGCACACCACCAGCGCAGAGGGCTCTATTAACCGCATTATCGATGCTTACCCTACCGACCAGCAGGAGCAGATTAGGGTGCAGCTTTCTGTGACCATTGTACTCATCATATGCCAGCAACTCCTGCCTCGTTCCACTGGCAAGGGCCGCATAGCCAGTTTTGAATGTATGACATCTACCGCTGCTATCAGAAACCTCATTCGCGAGAATAAAACCTACCGTGTCGATTCTCAGATTGAGACCGGCAAAAAATATGGTATGGTGCTTTTGGATGACCACTTATTGCAACTCTATCAGGAGGGGCTAGTTACGGTGGATGATGCTTTATATAAGGCCCGCAAGCCTATGGAACTCAAACAGAAGATAGAGGAGTGGGATGCCACACAGGTTCGCCAGGTTGAAACATCCCGCGCAGGTCTATAGTAATATGGTCCGGTCGTGGTCTAATTAGAATTTGCTCAGGAATTACCTGGTCACAAGTGGTTTGGGGAATAAAGGTGAAAGATGGCTAATGTAGTTGCACTGAAAAAGCCCATAGGTGAGATACTCAAGGATATGGGTTTGGTGACCGATGAGCAGATTGAAGAGGCCCTGACTGTCCAGCGGCAGAAGGGCGGTGTTCTGGGAGAGATCCTGGTCAGCTTAGGCTATGTGAACTCTGAACAGGTTCTGGACGCCCTGGGGCAGCAGTTCGGGATGGAGGCGGTAAATCTGGAGGAAATGGAGATACCGCGGGAGATCGTAGAGCGGGTATCTGCGGCGGTGGCTCGTTCTTATCGCATTATGCCGGTATCCTGGGATGGGCAAGAACTTACCGTGGCCATGGCCGACCCCTTGAATATCGGGGCGCTGGATGAACTGAGATTCGTTCTGGACTCCACGGTGCGCGGGGCTATTTCCTCGCCGGAGGCGGTAGACAGGGCTCTGGAGAAATATTATGGGCGTCCAGCCGCGGAGAAAATGGAAGAGATTGCAGAGCAGATAGGCCGCCATGAGGATGTTCCCATCATCGATGAGCGTGAGGCAGGCTTCGACCTGGAAAAGCTGAAAGAGGCAACCGACGCCGCTCCGGTGCGTCGTTTGGTTAATTATGTGCTTCTGCAGGCCGTAAAAGACCAGGCAACAGACGTCCATTTTGAACCCTTTGAGGATGAATTTAAGATTAGATATAGGATTGACGGCGTTTTATACGAAATGGTGCCTCCACCCAAGCATCTGGGAACGGCTATTACTTCACGATTAAAGGTAATGTCCGGGCTCAATATCTCAGAAAGGCGCCGGCCACAGGACGGCCGCATCCGCATTATTGCCGCCGGGCACCCGGTAGACCTGAGGATATCGGTATTGCCAACGCAGTTCGGGGAGTCAACGGTCATTCGTGTTCTGGACCGGCGAGCGGCTCCCCTTGACCTGGAACTTCTGGGGATGCGTCAGGACGAGTTGGAAAGATTCCGCCAGCATTTCTCCCGGCCTCACGGGATTATATTGGTTACCGGGCCTACAGGCTGCGGTAAGACCACCACACTTTACTCCGCGCTTATGGTTCTGAACGATATAGCCACCAAAATCATCACCACTGAAGACCCGGTGGAATTCGATTTGGAGGGCATTGTTCAGGTGCAGGTAAATGAGGCCATCGGAGTGACCTTCGGCCGTTGTCTCAGACATATCCTGCGTCAGGATCCGGATAAGATTCTGGTGGGGGAGATTAGAGACCTGGAGACCGGCCAACTGGCCATTCAGGCGTCGCTTACCGGGCACCTGGTTATGAGCACTTTGCACACTAACGATGCTCCTACCGCTATCACCCGTCTCATAGATATGGGTCTGGAACCTTATCTTATCAATGCCACTTTGGAGGCGGTTATAGCCGAACGCTTGATACGTAAGATTTGCACTCAATGCAAAAGCGAATATGCTCCCAGCAAAGACGAACTTATGGAACTGCAACTCAACCCGGAGGATGTGGCCGAGAGGAAATTCTATTATGGCCGTGGCTGTAAGAGTTGCAATCACACCGGCTATCACGGGCGCACCGGCATCTTCGAGATTATGAGCATTTCCGACGAACTGCGCGAACTAATCTCCTACGACATTTCAACCAGTCGTCTTCGTCAGGCCGCGGTGCGCACCGGTATGAGGACCCTGCGCGAAAGCGGCTTACTGAAAATTTATGACGGTGTCACTACCATAGAGGAGGTGGCCAGGCAAACCTTAGTGGGAGAGGTATAGTCCTTATTTACCCCTTCAGGGTGAAGTTTTGGAAGCGACGAAGAGATGGCTTGTGTCCGAAGGGGTAATTTTTTTTGGCTTGAAGTAGTGGAAATTTTCGCTTTTTCCACTATACTTAATTAGGAGAAATCAATAAGGGACTCTTTATTAAGTTTCTGGTGAGAGGAGGTAAAGATATGCCGCTATTTGTCTTTGAAGGCACGGACCAGCAAGGTCAGACCGTAAGGGATGAAGTAGAGGCAGAGACTACCGAAGAGGCCGTAGCCAAAATCAGGGATATGGGCTATTGGCCCACCAATATCAGGGAAAAGGCGCGCAAGCGGGGGGTGCCATCAAGGCCCGGGGCCAGAAAGAAGTCCTTTGCCATCGGCCGGGTCAGGCGTAAAGACCTGACCACTTTCACCCGACAACTCTCCACCCTCCAAGACGCCGGGCTTCCTATCCTGCGCAGCCTGCGCATCCTGGAGGGGCAACTGCGTCCCGGAGTGCTCAAAAATTCCCTTATGGGTGTGCAGGAAGAGGTGGAAGGCGGTGCAACACTTAGCGAAGCCCTGGCCAAGTTCCCCCGGGCCTTTGACCGACTCTATGTGAATATGGTGCGCGCCGGTGAGGCCGGTGGTGTTCTGGAAACCGTGCTCAATAGACTGGCCGAATTTCGTGAGAAAGCCTGGCGATTGCGTAAGAAGATTATCGGCTCTATGGTTTATCCGGTAACCGTTATTACCTTCGCCACGCTCATAGTCACCGGAATCATGCTTTTTATCGTGCCCAGGTTCGAGGAAATATTTCTTGACTTCGAGGTGGAACTCCCCGCGCTTACCAGATTCATAGTCGGAACTGCCCGTTCTTTGCGTTTCCGCTGGTTCTATTTCGTCATTCCTCTGTTAGTACTGCCTATCGGCTATAAGTTGGTGAGGCTTACGCATATAGGCCGCTATTCGTTAGATTTCGTTAAATTGCATCTACCCCTGTTCGGAACCATCATAAATAAGTCAGTGGTCAGTCGATTTGCGCGCACCTTAGGCACACTTGTCGCCAGCGGCGTGCCCATTCTGGAGGCTTTGAACATAACCCGGGACACCTGCGGCAACGAGGTAGTGGCCCGGGCTATGAGCAATGTGCACGATTCCATACGCGAGGGTGAGACTATGGAGGAGCCCTTGCGCCAGAGCAAAGTCTGCGATGATATGGTGGTAAATATGGTGGCCGTGGGAGAAGAGACCGGTGAACTGGACCGGATGCTTCTCAAGATTTCCGATACCTATGACGATGATGTGGACGCCGCCGTGGAAGGATTAACCAGTCTACTTGAACCCTTGATGATTGTGATTCTGGCCGTGATTGTGGGAACCATCGTCATCAGTCTTTTTATGCCTCTTATCAGCCTGATCAACAAAATGGGTGATGCGGCATCTGGATGAAAAGATTGCACTTTTCGGCCAAACAGGAGGTGACTTTATGAAAGAGAAAAGTTTCACCCTGGTAGAACTTCTGGCAGTGATTTTTATTATCACCATCCTGGCCGGCCTACTCATTCCGGCCATAGGCAAGGTGCGAAGAGACGCTCAATTCAGGGCCCAGCAGACCGACCTTAGGAACATTGAGCTGGCCCTGGAGTCCTTCTACTCGGATTATCTCCAGTATCCGCCCGACCCCAACGATATTGATCCCACTGCTACCGATAGCCACGATGCCACGCTCGATTCATTCACTGTGGATAATCCCGATGACCCGGAACAGAACATCGCTGGCATCCCCGACACCGTCACCCTGGATAATGCCTCCGAGGTCTTCTACTATTATCTCTGCCGCCAGTGGCTGAAGACCGGCGGTACCGTAGTCTGCCACATAGCCCTGGATATTGATGGGGATGGCAACCTTCTTGACGCTGACCACGACGGGATGGATGATGACGGCGACGGTCTAATAGACGAAGATAGTATAGAGGTCCCCGGGGGCAATGCCTCGCCTTATATTGACGCCAAGAAAGACCGTATCGGCGACTCCGACGGTGACGGCGTTCTGGAACTTCTGGATACCTGGGGCAAGCCCTATCTCTACTGGAATAATGCCGATGGGGTTACCTGCCTGGTTTCGATTGGGGGCAATCCCCAGAATCCGTTTGACAGCGCCCCGGTTGATGGCACTACGGTTGCTCCTGGCCCACCCGCTGACTATCCCACCGCCGTCAAGGAAGCAGCAGTAGATGTGTGGCATCATCCTCTTAACCACTACAAGTTTGATATCTGTTCAACCGGCCCTAATCGTGTTGATAATCTGGGCTTCAATGACATCAACTTCGGTAATGCCAAGACTGATGACGACCAGAACGGCCCTCACGGCGGCGTTGAAGATGATGAGGACGATGTAAACAACTATTAAGCGAGCCACGCAACCCAGCGTAAGAGGACGGGGTCTTATAAAAATACGGAGACACGCAAAGGCTGGGTCCGCAGCGGCCCAGCCTTTGTTTCAGGCAGAGACTTGAGCCTGCTTACAGTGGTGAATTTGGATAGCCCAAATCTCAGTGAGGCAGGATTTATGAAGCAAAAGCAAACATCCCGTAGGGCTGGGTCGTCCCTGACCCAGCCTCAACAAAAAAATACGGCCTTCACTCTCCTGGAATTGGTCGTGGTCATCGCTATTATAATCGTACTGATTGGGTTGCTTACCATAGGCCTAATCGGAGCCAGAGGTCAGGCTGCAAACAGGGCCACCAAAGCCCGTATCGCCCAGTTAGAGATGGGTGCTCAGAGTTTCTACGATGCCTTCAGTGTTTATCCGCCAGATGAATGGGGCAATAAAGGCAGTCCTGCAGCCGGAACTATGATGGAATTCCTGATGAACCACGGCTATGACACCGATGACGATAGTGACTTAAACCCTGAAATTACCATTTCACCTGATAATACGCATCAGGATATAGAATGCCTGGTTTATGCCGTGACTGTAGTAAGGCCTTTTTTGGACTTAAAGAAGGCTGCTAAGTCCAATAAGGAGGCCACACCGGACGAGATAGATTGGCAGGATGCAGATACAATGGACAGTCCGGCTTACGAAATCTGTGATGCCTGGGGTAATCCTCTGCACTATAATAGTTCTTCACCCCACGATGAGAATGAGGGCTTTGTAGATATCTGGTCAAGTGGCCCGGATGCGGATTCCAGCGCGACGGGCTCCGGTTCGCCAGAAGATGCCGATAATATAACCAATTGGGAAAGAGACTGATGCTATAAGAGGTCTTGTGAGGCGGAGAATGCTTTGTGAATTGAAAAGGAAGAACGGCGAACAGCAGACCCTTCGGGTGCTGAGCATTCTTCCCTCGACCCTGAGTCTCGGGACGAAGGGCAGGATGCGAAGCACGGCGGAGGGCCGACATAATGCGGCCTTCACCCTCATAGAACTGGTGATAGTGTTGGCCATAATGGGTCTGGTGGCGGCGATAACCGTGCCCGCCTTTGTGGGTATGATGCGGGGAAGGCATCTGATTTCGGCAGCCAATGTGATTCACGCCTCCATCAACGGTGCCAAGAATATCGCCGTCACTCGGCGAAGGCCTTACGCGCTGGTTTTTGATATCAGTGAAGGCAAGACGGGGGTTTATGAGGACGGAGATACCTCAAATCCTTTGCAGGGCAGAGAATCCTTTCTGCCCCAGACGGTAAGTTTTGATACGGCAGACCCGGACTGGAATGTCTCAAACGATAAACCTGAGGGTAGTCCTGACACCTATCCTGAGATAGTCTTTAGGCCTGATGGCTCGCTTGATTCCTCCACCTCCCCGGTAATCGTCATCGTGGATAGACAGGGCGAGCATATGTATATCCGGGTGGTAAGAAATACCGGCCAGCCCATAATAGAATAAGAAGGCAGAAGATGCAGAGTTTTACACAAAGATCCCGTAGGGCTGGGTCGTCCCTGACCCAGCCTCCAAAAGAAGCGGCCTCCCTGGCCCCGGCCCGTACGGGTGGGGCCGGGCAGGCAGGGACAAGGCGGCCTGCGGCGATTGGAGGACGACGGCCGACCTCAGACCGCGGACATAATGCCGGTTTCACCCTCATTGAGATCCTGGTGGCCTTTTTGATTATGTCCGTGGGCATACTGGGAATTCTGGTGCTCTTTCCCCTGGGCATTCTCTCCTCCACCCGAAGCAGTAACCTCAGTCGCTCCGCAGTGGTGGCCAGAAGTGCCCTGGATATGCTGAAAACCGGCGGCCTCGCTGATGCCGCACTTTATGCCGCTACCAAGTCGACGCCCGAAAGCGGCCCCTGGTATATTCCACAGCAAGTAAGTGGGGCGGACATTCTTGACGACGGCGACGGCCTGATAATAATCGGAACCCCGGATGATGTTGATGACGATACTGTTAATGATGTCATCCTCTGCGATGAGGCCACGGCATTCTCCTGGAACGCCACTGTCTCTAAGGCCGTGGATGCAAGCGGTGTGGAACTCGAGGGCCTTTACGCGGTGCAGATTAGGGTATTCAGAAATTTCTGGGTGATTGATAACCCCTCGGGTACGACAGCCACTTTCACCGAAGGAGATGACACGGTTACCGGAGGTGGGACGAATTGGGTAACCGGCCGGCAACTGCTCGCGGGTCAGTACATAAGAAGCGATGGCACAAATCCAGACGGCCTTTGGTATAAGATAAGTGCCATCAACTCGAATACGGAACTGGTGCTCTCGCGGCCTTATTACGGCGACGGCGACTGGGCAGCGCCTGCAACTTCTTCCGGCGACTATGTAGTGAACAAATTCCTGATTGCGGTTTATGACACCTTCGTGGCCGCGCGTGCAGTTAGCCCATAGGGCTGGGGATGATGAACTGGATTCGGAAAATCTGGCATACAAGGCCGACCCTTCGGATGCTGAGCATCCTTCCCTCGACCCTGCGTCTCGGGACGAAGGGCAGGATGCGAAGCACGGCCCACGCCCGACGGCGGACGGCGGACGGCCCATACGGGCCAGCCCGTAGGGCCGGCAGACGGCCGACCTCAGACGGTTTTACCCTCATTGAAATGCTGGCTGCCCTGGCCCTGGCGATGATACTCCTTTATATGCTTTTTCAGATATTTGGCCAGGCAACGAGAACGATGACCTTAGCCAACGCCCGCTCTGAAATCAACGCCAACGCCAGATATATCCTGCGCCTTATGCATCAGGAAATCTCCGGCGCTTTTCTGGATACTTCCCAGGATGCCGATGGAGACGATGACGCCGATTATTTTGTCATCACCGATGATACGGCGCCCTGGGGGGATGATGCCGATTACCTTCAGTTTCTCACCTCTTCGGCGGTGGGCAAAAGTGGCGCCCTTAGTGAGGTGGGCTATTGGTTGGATACCGATGACGCCAAGAACCCTATCTTGAGACGACGCTTAGCCAGCGACCCTACCAACTACGATTCTGACCCATTGACAGATGGTGTTGATAATGATGATGATGGCACTACGGATGAGCCGGATGAGGCCTTATTTCATGCTTCCAACAGAGTCCTGGATATGAATAATGACGGCGATTTTGAGGATACAAACGAACTGCCCACTTCCCCCGATGCCAAA
>LIZR01000154.1 GCA_001302825.1 Planctomycetes bacterium DG_23
CCCAGTTCAATATAAAGCCCCCGTTCGCACAACTCCGTATTGCCCCGGATGTACTCCAACCCAGTCGCATTGTCACGAAAGATGGTAAAGTGGCGCTCATCTTGATGCAGAGCCAGGCCCTCACCTAACGTCCGCTGGACGATCCGCTTTGAGCCGTCCGGATTTTTGACTGCGGATCCGACTGAACTGCGGATCCATCCACGCGCTTCCGCGAATTTGTTGTGATACACGACGAGAGCACGTTCGTCTCCACAGTGGTTCGAGTATGCGAACACATCCTCGTTGACATACCCCTCCGTGGTCCAAAAGTCGTAGAGCACGAAATCCCTCACTTCCGCGAAGAGATGACGCTGATAGAGCAAAGGAAAAATCTCCCGCTCGTGCCGCTCCATGAGGTAAGGGTCAGGAAGTTCGTCCCAGTATGCACGGCGATACTCCATGCCGTATTTCTCGGTAAACCCCTCGATCTGCCCGTGTCCGAACATCGGAAGCCCCGGCAGGGTGACCATCATCGTGCAGATGCCGAAGTACTTGTCGCCCTTGCCGAACTGATCCACCGCAGTGCGCTCATCCGGGTTGTTCATGAAGTTCACGAAGCGTTTGAGGACTTCGGGGTCAAACTCCAGGGTATTCTTCATCACCCTGCGGTACTTGGCGTTGTCCTCGTCGCGCAACATGTTCATGAACGCGCTATTGTAAACGCGGTGCATGCCGAGTGTACGAACGAAATAGCCTTCCATCAGCCAGAAGGCCTCCGCCAGCAAGAGGGTATCCGGCGCCTCCTGTGCCACGCGATCCACCACCTCTCGCCAGAATTCAACCGGCATGGCGTTATTAAACTGCTCGCGGGTGAGGCCGTGTTCCGCACGTGAGGGAATGGCGCCGCCAGTGCCGGGCTCGGGGAACCACAGCCTCTGATAGTGCCGCTTGGTCAGCGTCATCGCCGCGTCGAAGCGGATAATGGAGAAGTGCCGCGCCACATGCAAGATCGTTAGGATCACAGCTTCGCGCACTTCGGGGTTCAAGAAATTGAGCTGGGCGCTATCATTCCAGGGCATGCTGGTACCGTCGTTGCCGTGGTAGATGAACTTCTCGCTGCCCGTCCAGAAATCCACCCGCTTGAAGGCAACCGCGGCATCGGATCGGTCGTAATAGTGGTCCTCCAAAAAGATTCCCACCCGCCCGTCCCACGAGAGGTTGGGCCCGTTGAACCTGTAGGATGGGAAGGGACTGTAGTCCAGCGCAAGGAACCAGTCCGGGTGTTCGATGACCCATCTGGAGTCGATACCCATGTGATTGGGGACCATATCGCTGGCCAGGCGGATGCCGCGCTGCCACGCCCGCTCTCTCAGGTTGCGCAGCGCCTCTGGCCCACCAAGATCCCGCGCTATCTCATACTCGAAGAGCGAGTAAGCCGAGGCCACCGCCTCCGGGTTGCCGCACATCTGCTTGATGCGCTGCGAGGCCGCACTTCGCTCCCACAGGCCGATGAGCCACAGGCCGGTAAATCCCCGTCCTGCCACTATATCCAGCTCCTCATCGGGGATGTGGTCCAACCGCGTAATGGAGCGCTGATACTTCCGAGAGAGCTGATCCAGCCATACGTGCGCATTCTTCGCCTGGAGCACTACCCTGGGCATCCAGTCCCTGTCGGCGCTAAAACGCTCCGGTTCATCTAATCCCTTGTCGTACGCGGGCACCAGGGACGGGCCAGGCCCGAAAAACACGGGTTTCTCTTCTTCCTTAATCAAATCAAGACTGGTTAACAGGCGGTAAAGATACTTCCCCAAGAGAGGTCCCCAGCGCATCAGGATATACTCTAGTTGGCCCGATAGGGAGTGCGGCACGGCGGTACTCGGGCTGCGGAGCATATCCACCTGGTTCTGGTTGTCCGGACCGAATGGGGGTTGGGTTTCGAAAAAGGCGTGGAGCTCCGTGAGCACGGCGACATACGAAGTCTCCTTTTTTAACTCGGCATCGTCGAAAAGCTCGAGATATGGCGCGAAGGCCGGGTTCAGGTTCTCAAGCCAGAGCATGAGAAGTTCTTCCAGCAGTATCTGGCGATTGGGGATTCCATCCGTGTCGCCAGCGAGGTATTCGTCTGCCCTAATTTCCCTGCGATACACCCGGATCGGTGGAAAGGCATCGGTGAACGTATGCAGAGCTTTGTCTACCACGTCTTTCCCGAGCCTCGCCTCCAGCCACACCAGTGCCTTCGCCATGGCCTCCGGGTTCTTTTGATCCCGATATTGCGCAACAATGTAGTGGAAAATCTCGTCGATCAAGCCCATGGCGTTGATCTGTCCTGCCTTCACCGCCTGCTCGGGGAAGCGCACCAGATCGCGCTTATCGTTCATCTTCTGCGCGAAGACCAGGGCGGCGCGGAAATTGGCGAAGATAACATTGCCATTTGTCGCAAAAAGGGTCTGGCTAAACTGATAGTGGTCCCTCGTTTTGCGGGAGATGTGAAACTCCCTCCAAGCGATGTCGCGCTTAATCTGCTTCAGCAAATCTGCCCCCTTCTTCAAGCATTGTCGGTCCGTGTGACATCTTAATGTCTATGGTTATTCTCAAAGCGAAATGTTCCTCAAAAACTGGGTTGGTCGATAATTTGGAATCGCTTATCTTCCGCTTCGCCAAGATTTATTATCAAAAACGTTTTAATGACCGCTCAACTGGATTTCCCTTTGGGCAACAGCCTGTCAAGGTCTGACCCCAATTTTTTCGACAGGCTTGGGTATGCTGTCGAGAGAGGAGAACTCATTGCCCATGAAAACAGTTATGAGCGGCGTATTCCGGCGAAGACGAATACTATCAGGCGGTTTTGAGGCCATAGCGTTCATAGCTTACCTTGTCAAAACCTAGGTCTTCCTTGCTGTAGGGGACCATCTCCTCACCAGCATATCCTATGGCAACAATGCACTCGACATCCAAATTATCCGGAAGATCAAGCAGTTCTGCAATGTAGTCCCTTGACGACTTGCTGTCATTGTAATTATTCCCTCTCATTTGGGACCAGCGGCTGCCAAGCCCCATAGAATGAGCAGCATACTGCATGCTGACCGCCGCAATGGAGCAGTCCTCTATCCAGAGATGGGACTTTGAGGGATCCCCGCACACTACTATCCCCGCTGCAGCATCCTGGACAAATTCTGCTCCACTTGGCTTTGCAACGGAAAGCTTTTCAAGTAATGCCTTATCCTTTACCACAACAAACTCCCACGGCCTTGCCGCTCTTCCGGACGGTGACCGAAGTGCCGCTTCTATGATGGCATCAACCTTTTCCTGCTCCACCTGCTGCGACGTAAATTTTTTTACACTTCTTCTCTTCCTTGCTAGTTCGGTAAACATTTCTTCTCCTTTCTTCGAAGATAGGAATTTGGTTGAGAGTCAAAAACACGATAGATATTTATAAAAGCCCAATAGCCAGGATTATTTCAAAACGCTCAAGTTTGTGCTACCGTCAAGGCGGACGCAAATCTTAACCGCGGGAATATAACCGTATTTTTGTCTGAAAACCCTATTTCCGGAACCTTAGGAAATCAAGTATCCTTGCCATAGATGACATTGGCTGGCAAGTTGAATCTACTATAGACTTGGTTTGGTAGTTGAAAGGTCAATATCAGATTGCACCCTGGCAGTAAAGAGATCTCTGCGAAAAATACATAGCAAGATGAAGTCTACGAGTAGGTACCTCTACTAATCCCGTTGGTTTGCCTTGGAGATCTGGTATCATTCAAGACGCAGAAAATCTGCGTGCTTCGGTTGGAAATTTGGGGCGATCTCATCCCATGGCTTGAGGTTTTGATATTCTTATCAGATATTCACTTTTGCTATATTGAATGTCCTGGCAAGGCATCTGGAATGGTGCAGCGCTTGATCACTTTCGGTTCAGAAGCCTTGAGATACTAAGCAAGCGCCAAGGGCAGGCCTGACCCCTTGCAGTTCGATTCATCAAATTCAACTACGTCCCGAATTCCCTCTCAAGGAAATTTCTATGTATCGGTTTAGGGGCTCATTGTGGTTAGAACCTTTTAGTTTTGCCCGATTATGGCAGGAAACCATCAAAACAAGGAGGTGCCCCTCAGGAAGCCGCCAGCTCGATGGACCGCCAAAGAAAGAAGTCAGTCATATAACCAATATCGAAAGACGGGGCTTGACATCGGATGGCCTCATAGAAGAACCCGGCGAATCGGTCAAAGACTTCTGGCACTTAATGCTACGCGTATCGTATAGATGAAATAGTGCAGCGTTTTACAACCTACGGACCGCGTTAATTCTAATTCTGGCTATGCTGACCCATGAAAGGATCAACATCGTCGGCTTTGCCCCGTTTCCCCGATAGGCTGTCTGAAAAGACGGCCCCTTTGTAGTTCCTCTATTTCCTTGAGACGGGCACGATCTCCATCGGTACCAGCACGATTTCAATGCGGCGATTCTTGGCCCGCCCTTCCTCGCTCTCATTAGGGGCAACGGGTTGGTATTCGCCGTAGCCTATGGCGGAGAGAAGGCCGGGGTCAATGCCGGTTTTCTCCTGCAGATATCTGGCCACAGTAGTAGCCCGGACGGCCGAGAGCTCCCAGTTAGTGGGATACTTCTTGCTGAGCTCGGCTCCGATGGGAACATCATCGGTGTGGCCCTCGATGCTGATTGCCTTGTCTTTGACATTCAACAAAACGCTCCCTACTCGCTCCAGTACTTCAAGGCCTTGGGGTTTGATGGTGGTCTTTCCCGAATCGAAGAGGATCTCATCCACCATATTCACCTTCAACTTCCCCCGCAGTTGCGTGATGGTAATCTCGCCCTTCTCTATCTCTCCCTTCATATTCTCGAGCAGGTTCTCGTAGGTTCCCCGCATCTCTTCCATCTCTTTTTTTCTCTGGCGCTCTAAGGCCTGAGTCTCAGATTGGAGTGCCGCATTGTTCTCCTCCAAGGCCTTTACATTCCTGCTCAGATCCTCATTTTCTCCTTTCAGGAGATCGTTTTCCTTTTGCAGGTCACCCACATGAGCCCTGAGGTCTACGATGTTCTTGCTGAGGGTATCGGAGCGTGCCTGTAAGATCTCCTCCAGCTTGAGATTATCCTCCTTGAGGGTCACTACCTGTGTATCGAGGGCCGCTTTTTGTCCCTCTAACGTATCGTATTCGGACCTCAACGACGCCAATTGCCCTGACAGTTTCTCGCCCTCTTCGACCTTTACGAGATAGTCCTTCTTGCTGACGCAACTCCCTAGAGCTATTAGGCCCAGAGTCAGTAAACTGACACATGCTA
>LIZR01000155.1 GCA_001302825.1 Planctomycetes bacterium DG_23
TCCACGGCCTCCTCCACCGCAGCCACGGCGAGCATCTTGGCCCCGGCTTCAAGAAAGGCCCGGGATGAGTCCACCGCGCCGTGGCCGTAGGCATTGGCCTTAACCACGGCGATCACCTCGCATCCGCTCAGTTCCTGAAACTTTTTCAGATTCTCCTTCAGCGCTTCAGAGTTAATCACGGCCTCAGCCATAACAAACGCCCTCCTTGGCATAGTAGCGGCCTTACTCTTTTGAAACCGCCGTAGGCTGGCTCGTCCCTGAGCCAGCCCAGTCGGGGTCAGGGACGACCCCGACTACGATTCGTCGCCACCCCGGCCGATTTGACTCGTCTCAGTACTAGCCAACTATGGGCTTAAAGTCTAAAAAGAAAGAAGCAACCTGTAAAGGCCAAAATCCCCAAAGCGAAACTTCTTGCGATAAGCTTCCGCAAAACATATAATTTCAAAATAGAACCACAGAGGACTCAGAGAAAACAGAGAGCCATATTAGAGCTAGGCAGACGGCAGATGGCCGACTGTGAACGATCAACGATGAACGGCCGACGGCGGACTGTGAACGATGAACGGTGAACGCAAAATAAAAATCGGAATTGTGCCTTATCTCAATGCCAGGCCTTTGGTTTATGGACTAAAGGAAGAAGAGGGTCTGGAACTTATTGAGGAGGTGCCCTCCAAACTTGCCCGGCTCCTTGCCGCGGGTGAGATAGACTGCGGCATTATCTCATCCATAGAGTATTTCCGCCAGGCGGCAGCCGGGCCGGCTACTGCCGGCATAGAGGGAGCCAGGATTATCCCGGATATCTCCATTTCCGCCCTCGGCGAAGTCTGGAGCATAAGGCTCTTTTCTAAAGTTCCGCTGGCTGCAGTTAAAAGCGTGGCCCTGGATGAATCCTCCCGCACCTCGGCCGCGCTCACCAAAATCATCTTCAAGGAAAGATTCAAAAAAGAGCCGAAGTGGCAAGGTCTTGAGCCAAATGCGGATTTGGAAAACCTTGAGGCCGATGCGGCACTGCTCATCGGCGACCCGGCTATGCTGAGGAAACCAAACGGGTTCAGCATCTACGACCTGGGAAAACTGTGGCAGGAAATGACTCACCTGGCTTTTGTCTACGCCCTCTGGCTGGTGCCGAGCAGCGATAAAAATTTAGCAAAATTACCCGCGCTTCTCGCC
Source organism: Planctomycetes bacterium DG_23 (assembly GCA_001302825.1). Taxonomy (GTDB): domain Bacteria; phylum Planctomycetota; class DG-23; order DG-23; family DG-23; genus DG-23. The sequence continues at coordinate 1,171 of LIZR01000155.1, forward strand.
GAGGCCAAGGCCCGGGGGACTCGCAACTTCGCCCGCATTGCAAAAAGAGAAGGCAAGCGGCTGGGCCTTAGGGAGGCCTTTTGCTACGAGTATCTGGCAAAGATTATGCGGTATGATTTGGGCGCCGAAGAACTGGCCGGGCTGAAAAAATTCTATAAATATGCGGTAAAATATGGCCTTGCGCCCCAGGGTGTGGAGATGAGATTTTTTGGTGACCGTTGATACCTGCCTACCGGCAGGCAGGGTTGGCCGTTAAACGATGAAAATTGACAAAATCCTGGATGAAGCCATAAGCGGCGAGCGCATCTCCTTTGATGAGGGTGTTGCGCTTCTCAAGTCAGGCGACCTTCTCTCTCTGGGTGAGGCCGCAGATGAAATAACAAGAAGGCTGCACCCGGAAGACTACCGCACCTTCATTGTGGATAGAAACATAAACTATTCCAATATCTGCGTATCCGGCTGCAAGTTCTGCGCCTTTTCTGTGCAAAAAGGGGATGAGCGAGCGTATGTTCTGACAAATGAGGAACTGGCCGAGAAGATAGAGAAAACTCTTTCTCTGAGCGGTACGCAAATTCTCCTGCAGGGCGGACTGCATCCGGACTTCAAATTGCCTTTTTATGAGGATATGCTGAAGTTCATAAAGGGTTTTGGCGTGCATATTCACGGTTTCAGCCCGCCGGAGATAGTGCATTTTGCCAACTTAAACGGGCTTACCATAAAAGAGACGATTGAGCGGCTAAGAAAAGCGGGGTTGGACACCATACCCGGCGGCGGCGCGGAAATACTCTCGGATAGATGCCGCAAGTTTTTGAGCCCCAAAAAATGCACCTCAGAGGAGTGGCTGGAGGTAATGCGGGTGGCTCATAGTTTGGGTATGTGCACCTCGGCCACTATGATGTTCGGGCATATTGAGACGCTAAAGGAGCGGGTGGAACATCTGGAGCAGGTGCGTTCGCTTCAGGATGAAAGCCTAAAGAAAAGCCGCGGCTATTTTACGGCCTTCATACCCTGGACCTTTCAGCCCAAGAACAGCCGTCTTGCTCTGGAAGTGCCAGAAGGCAAATGGCCAGTGGGCGGGGTTGAATATCTGCGTATGCTGGCGGTTTCCCGCATCTATCTGGACAATATCAAGAATATTCAGGCCTCCTGGGTAACTCAAGGGGCGAAGATAGGGCAATTGGCGCTCCGGTTCGGTGCCAACGACCTGGGCTCCACGATGATAGAGGAAAATGTGGTGGCTGCGGCTGGAGTCAGTTTCCGGATGTCCAAGCAAGAGATGATACATTTGATTGACGATTTGGGATACCGGGCTCAGCAGCGGGATACATACTATAACTTAATTAAGCCCAAAAGCATGGCGGCCAGCCAGCCGGGCAGCCGGCCTGCGGATAAAACTTCGCCGCCATCGTCCTCAAATCCTTGACGGCCTCACTTCAATTTGGTATAATTTATTTAAGGACAAGATCTTATGTCCAAAGAAGGAGAAAGGGTTACATTTGCGGTAATTGGCGGAAGCCAGGCTCATAAGTTCATCCAGGGCGGACACATCTCCAGAGAGCGCTTGGGAAGCCGAGAGACCCCTTTTGGCCCCTGCGGCGTGATATATCTGGCTAAAGCGAAAGAGGCGTCTTTCTATTTCCTGCCCCGCCACGGTGAGAAATCCTATTCCATCGGCGCCCCTTTCGTAAATTACCGCGCCAACATATATGCCCTCAAAGAGTTGGGGGTAAAGCGCATACTGGCCTGGAGTGGTCCCGGGGCGCTTTCCCGCAAATTCTCTCCCGGAGATTTGGTCATCGTGGATGACCTCCTGGACGAGACTAAAACCCGCCAGACTTCCTTTTTCCAGTCACGCGGTTTGGGTTTCATCAGGCAAAATCCCGTGTTTTGCCCTACCCTGCGAAGCGTGCTAAAAGAAGTGCTTGAGGAAGTGGGCACGCATTTCATCCCTGGAGGCACCTATGTGGCCACCGAAGGCCCGCGCTTAGAGACCCCGGCCGAGGTGCGGAAGTTCGCTTTGCTGGGTGGAGATTTCGTAGGCCAAACCGTGGTGCCGGAGGTATTCCTGGCGCGGGAACTGGAGATGTGCTACGCGGTGCTTTGCTATGTGACCAACTTCGCTGAGGGGATTGTGGAGCGGGAGTTTAGGGAAGGGGTTTTGTTTGAAGGCCTTTCCACGAAGCAAGAGCAAGCAGAGGTGGCTAAAGCCCTCAACCTCTTTCCGGAAATAATGTTGCAGGTGGCCGGGAGGCTGCCACAGGTCGAAAATATCTGTCATTGTCAAGAGTCTATGCTTCGCTATAAGAAGCGGGGCGATATTGGTGAGAATTGGCGGGAGTGGCTGGTTCCCTGATAATACGGGCGAAATTTCTGTGGCCCGGGGTGGGCCCATCCGGGCGCGGCGAAATTATAGAGAACGGCGCCCTTGTGGTAGAAGGCTCATTGATAGCCGCCCTGGGAAGATGGGGCCACATCCGTAAGCAGGTTGGTGGAACTCGCCGAACTGGAAAAATATTAGACCAAGAAGATGCTATCCTCCTTCCCGGCTTCGTCAATTGCCACACTCATCTCGAACTTACCGACCTTGAAGGAAAAATCCCCCCGCAGGGGTCATTCGGCCGCTGGCTTAACCAATTAGTGGGCAAGACGCTGCGCTGGAACAAGAATAAATTCACCCGCTCGGCTGCCCGCGGCCTCAAACTAAGCCTTGCTTCCGGCACTACGCTCCTGGCTGATATTTCCTACTTCGGTTATGACTACGATGTGCTAAAGAATGCGCCCCTGAGGAAGATTTTGTTCCTGGAGGCCATTGATTTCAATCCAGCCACTGTCGCCAAAACCGCAGCGGAATTGGAGAGGAAACTTCTGGAAATCAAGAAGATAACCGAGGACGAAGCGCAGACGGCGGACGGCGGACGGCAGACGGCGGACTTTCTTTTAGGCCTCGCCCCGCATTCACCATATACCGCTTGCGCTGCCTTTTACCAAGAGTGTCTTAAAATGGCCGGGCGCCTGACGCTTCCCATCTCCACCCATCTGGCCGAGACCGAGGAGGAAAGAGAGTTCCTGATGAAGGGGACAGGAGATTTTGCGCGACGACTCTCATCTATACGAAGTCTCCGCATGCGCCGGCCCATACGGGCGGGTCGTATGGGCCGTAAGGCTCAAGTAGTTAACACCTGGCGCCCACCCTGGTCCATACGGGGCACCTCTCCGATTAAATATATGCATTCGCTGGGGTATCTTGATTTTCCTCTGGTAATTGCGCACGGCAATTTCCTTGATGAAGAAGATATAGCGCTGCTGGAGCGTTCGCCGGCGAGCGTAATTTATTGTCCATCCAGCCACAAATATTTTGGCCATCCGCCTCATCCCTTCCCCGGACTTCTGGCAAGGGGCGTAAATGTGGCCTTAGGGACGGATAGCCTGGCCAGCGGTCAAGGCTTGAGTATGCTGGACGAGATGAAAATCGTATCCAGGGATTATAAGGAAATCTCACCGGAAAGCATATTGAAGATGGGCACCATCCGCGGGGCCAGGGCCTTAGGTCTTGCAGATAAGGTGGGTTCTCTGGAGGTGGGCAAAGAGGCGGACCTGGTGGCCTTTGCCTTGCCGAATTCATCTCATCCTCTTGAGGAACTTCTTTCTCACGAAGGAGACCCCATCTTTACTATGGTTGGTGGCAAAATTATTTGTGCTCGTAATTCGTCATTCGTCTCGTAGTCAGTACGGACAAAGCTGGCTCTGGGACGAGCCAGCCTACGGCCTATGCGGGCCGCCCGTATAAATGAGGGATGACGAATGACGAAAAATGGAGGCTCCTTGAAATGAGTAAGATTAAAAATCTATTCCGTTTGGTGCTTTGCGTATTTTGTTTTACTGGTTTTGCCTTTGCCCTGGCAGATATTTACGCAGAGGAAGTTACCTCACCTGAGGTGGCAAGCAGAAGAACTCCGGTGGTTATCGCCGTGGAGAAGGCCTCGCCGGCAGTGGTGAACATCTCCACGGAAAAGATTGTGGTCAGGCGCCACCCTTTCTTTGATGAGCGAAGTCC
>LIZR01000156.1 GCA_001302825.1 Planctomycetes bacterium DG_23
GGCAAGATAGGGAACGGTTTTTGGTGCGGTGTGGTCGCGGTGGTCGTGGCTCAGAAGAACCAGGTCAGCCTGCGTGACCTCCCGGGCGAGAAGCGGCAGGGGCTGGAATAATCTCTGGCCTATTTCGCTCGTAAGAAGGTCTTCATCTTTCTCCAGTTCTATTACCGGGTCAATGAAAACGAGGACTTCATCGAATTTTGCTGCGAAGCCGGCCTGACCCAGCCACCACAGGCTAATCCCCTCATTCGGAGCGTAAATCTCTTTTACTATGCTCTTTTCACTCAGTTTTTCCTCCTCAAAACCCCTTAGACCTCGACTTTTTAGGTCTAACGGGTCAAATCTTAAGGCGGACCATCAGGATGGCTATGTCCGCGGGGGTGACGCCGGAAATGCGCGCGGCCTGACCCAGGGAGCGCGGCCGCACCTTTGAAAGTTTCTCCCGGGCCTCGGTTGACAGATGCTCAAGCGTTAAGTAGTCAAAATCCTCCGGGATGGCCTTCTCCTCCATTCGTTTGAAGCGCTCCATGTGGGCCAATTGCCGCTGGATATATCCCTCATACTTGACTTCTATTTCTACGGCCTCGGCTACGACCGGAGGAATGCTCATCTTCGCCAGAGCCTCATCTTCTTTTTCCAGGTCAGAAAATTTTACCTCTGGTTGGCGCAAAATCTTGGCCAGCGTCCGCCCGCCGATGCGCCTTTTCTCGATATAATTTCTCACCTCTTCTATGACCCGCTCCTTCTCTTTGAGTCGCTTCCAGGTCTCGTCATCTATAATGCCGCAAGCCCGGCCATATTTCATCAGCCGTCTATCGGCATTATCCTGCCGCAAGAGAAGCCGATATTCGGCGCGAGAGGTGAACATACGGTAAGGCTCTTCGGTGCCCTTGGTTACTAAGTCATCAATCAGGACGCCGATGTAGGCCTCGGAGCGGTCGAGGATAAGGGGCTCTTCGCCCCGCACTTTTTTAGCCGCATTAATGCCGGCGATGATGCCCTGGCCGGCGGCCTCTTCATAGCCGGAGGTGCCATTAATCTGTCCGGCGTGGAAAAGTCCGCCGATGGGTTTTGTCTCGAGCGTAGGCTTAATTTGCTGGGGCGGGACGAAGTCGTATTCTATGGCGTAGCCGTAGCGCGTAATCTGCGCCCTTTCCAGCCCTTTAATGGAGTGAATCATCTCGTCCTGGACATCCTGAGCCAGGCTGGTGAAAAGCCCATTGCAATAGACTTCAAGGGTATTTAGCCCTTCGGGCTCAATGAAGAGTTGATGAGAAGGCTTCTCCGGGAAACGCACAATTTTCGCCTCTATGGAGGGGCAGTAGCGGGGGTCGGGGCTGGTAATCTCGCCGGTATAAAAAGGGGCGCGGTGGAGATTTTCCCGGATGAGGCGATGAGTTTTGGAGTTGGTGAAGGCAATGTAGCAGGGAACCTGGGGACGGGTGATTTTCTCGGTGGAAAAAGAAAAGGGCACAGGCTCCTCGTCCCCGGGCTGCATCTCTAAGGTTTCATAATCTATGGTGCGGCCGTTAAGACGAGGCGGTGTGCAGGTGGCAAGTCTCGCCACCTCAAATCCCAATTCTCTTAGACTCTTTGAAAGGCTCATCGCGGCAAGTTCCCCAATGCGGCCTCCTTGTATTTTCGTCTCTCCCATATGAATGAGGCCTCCCAGAAAGGTCCCCGTGGTGAGAATGACGGCCTTTGCCCCATACTTGAGGCCGCTTTGAGTGCGCACGCCAACTATTCTGTCGCCTTTGACAATGAGGCCTTCGACCATTTCCTGCCGCAGCACGAGATTAGGCTGGGCCTCAAGACGGGCCTTCATAGTGAGTTGATAGAGCTTTCTATCGGCTTGAGCGCGCGGGGCGTGCACGGCCGGACCTTTACCGCGATTTAACATCCGGAATTGAATGCCGGTAGCATCGATGACCCTGGCCATCTCGCCGCCCAGGGCGTCTATCTCCCGCACCATCTGACCTTTGGCCAGTCCGCCTATGGCCGGATTGCAGGACATCTGGGCGATGGTATCCAGACTAAGGGTGAGAAGCAGGGTGCGACAGCCCATACGGGCAGAAGCAAGCGCCGCCTCCGAGCCAGCGTGCCCGCCGCCTACCACTATGACATCAAAGTCCCCAACCGCATCACCCATATATTTTGCTTTCCTCTTTCAATTTTCTCATTTGAGCATAAAGTAAATAATAAATCATAATCTTTGGAGGCGCTTTTGTCAATTATGCGATTTTTGATATTGACAGGGCGGTAAGTGTCCTTTATCATCTAAACGACGATTTTGAGGAAACTGCTTATGGAATTCAAAAGAAGCAAGAGGCTTGAGGTTCTGCCGCCCTATCTTTTCGCCGAGATAGATAGGAAGAAGAAAGCCGCCATTGCGGCCGGGCGGGATATAATAAATTTGGGCATAGGCGACCCGGATAGGCCTACGCCCGACTTCATTATTGAAGAACTTGGTCGCGCCGCTTCCGAGGCGAAAAATCACCGGTATGCGCTGGACCTGGGACTTCCCGAACTGAGGCTCGCCTTCAGCCAATGGTTTGAAAAGCGTTTCGGTGTCCTTCTTGACCCGGAAAGCGAAATTTTGCCCCTTATCGGGGCCAAGGAGGGCATTGCCCATCTGCCCTTAAGTTTGATAAATCCCGGAGATGTGGTGCTTATCCCTGAACCTTGCTATCCCCCGTATGTCTCCGGGACCATCTTTGCCGGGGGCAAGCCCTACTGGCTTCCCATAACCTCTGCTAATGAGTTTCTTCCGGACTTAGAAAACATCCCGCAGGAAGTAGCCCGCAAGGCCAGACTCCTTTATCTTAATTACCCCAACAATCCTACTGCTGCGGTGGCGGACCTTGAATTTTTCCGGAGTGCGGTGGATTTCGCCGGACGCTATGAGATACTCATCGCTCAAGATGCTGCCTACAGCGAGATATATTTTGATGAACCTTCGCCCAGTATACTTCAAGTGGAAGGGGCCAAAGAGGTGGCTGTGGAATTTCATTCCCTTTCCAAGACATTTAATATGACCGGCTGGAGATTGGGTTTTGCGGTGGGGAATGCTTCGGCTGTAAAGGCCTTGAGTGAGATAAAAACCAATATAGATTCCGGCGTCTTTCAAGCCATCCAGTATGCCGGGATAGCCGCTTACCAGGGCTATAGCCGTCCCTGGCGGGCCGAACTTCTGGCTACCTATCGCGCCAGGAGAGATGCTCTGGTAGATGGACTTGAATCACTGGAGTGGGAAGTCTTGCGCCCCCGGGCCACTTTTTATGTCTGGATACCTACCCCCGATGGCTTCTCTTCGGTGGATTTCGCTTCTATGCTACTGGACAAGGCCGATATAGTAGTGACGCCGGGGATAGGCTTCGGCCCCTCAGGGGAAGGTTTTGTGCGCGCTGCGCTTACCGTGGATGAAGAGAGGATAAAAGAGGCACTTAGGAGACTGCCCGAGGTAGTCTCCGCTTTAACCAGTTCTTGATGAGAGGAGATAGATGGGAATTTCCTATATCGCTTTAGGCTCCAATATGGGAGACAGAGAGAAGAACCTCAAGGATGCGCTTGAGCATATCGCCGCACTGCCCCGGACCAAGATTATCAAAAGTTCGAGCATTTATGAAACAGAACCGGTGGGAGAGCCAAAACAGCGCCCATTTTATAATGCCGTGGTCAAGATAGAGACGGCTCTGGACCCGGAAAGGCTTTTGCAGAAACTTCAAGAAACAGAGGCGGCCTTCGGCCGGGTTCGCAGAGAAAAATGGGGCCCCAGAACCCTGGACCTGGACATATTACTTTACGACCAACAGATTATCGCTACCGATAAACTCACCGTTCCCCATCCCCTTATGGCCGAAAGGACTTTCGTGCTTGAGCCTTTGGTGGAGATTGACCCGGAGACCTACCATCCGGTTCTGGAAAAAACAGCGGCGGAACTACTGCGAGAACTTATGGATAAAAATGTGTAGGCCGTGCTCAATAAGTTGAGGCTCGCCCCTTTTTCACAGTCTCAGTAAGAATCTCCCGTGATAGTATCCTGAAGATATGCGTAGCGACTTTTGAAAACGCGGAATTAACCGCAAAGGACGCAAAGAAAATAGCCCGATGTATTTTTCTTTTTTTCACTTTGCGCTCTTTGCGATTTGAGCAGTTAGAAAGAAAAAATGCTGGTAAAAAAGATTAGCGAACTGAGAAAAATACTTTCCCAGGCCAGAAGAGAAGGAAAGACTATCGGCTTCGTCCCCACTATGGGGGCTTTACACGAGGGACACTTCAGCCTCATACGCGCCGCGCGCCAAGAGACCGATTTCCTGGTCACCAGCATTTTTGTAAATCCCACTCAGTTCGCTCCTTCAGAGGATTTTGCGCAGTATCCACGCGACCTGGAAGGCGACCTGAAAAAGGCTGAGGAAATAGGGGTAGACCTTGTCTTCGCCCCCAGTGCCGAAGAGATGTACACGGAAGGTTTTGCCACTTATGTATGGCAGGAGCGACTCACGGAGAGGATGTGCGGGCTTTCCCGGCCGGGGTTTTTCCGGGGTGTGGCTACGGTGGTGACGAAACTGTTCAATATAGTTGGCCCCTGCGTGGCCTATTTCGGCCAGAAGGACTACCAACAGTCCGTGGTGGTGAGGCGAATGGTGCGCGACCTCAATATGGAAGTGGAGATTAGAGTGCTTCCCACAGTGCGCCAGTCCGATGGACTGGCTATGAGTTCGCGCAACAAGCATCTCAGTGAAAGCGAGCGCCAGGAGGCCCTTTGCCTTTACCAGGCCTTAAAAGAGGCAGAGGCCCTGGTGGCTGCCGGCGAAAGAAAAAGCGAAAAGATAATTGAAAAAATGAGGGAAATCGTCGCCGGGGCGCCTTCGGCCCGGATAGATTATATGGTGGTGGTAGACCCGGAAAATTTGGAGGATATTGAAACTATTGAAGGAGAGGTTCTGGTAGCGCTGGCTGTGTGGATAGGAAAGACTCGCCTGATAGACAATATGCTTATATCTCCTGAAAAAAGTGAGGCATAAGATATGCTGCGACAAATGTGCAAGGGTAAGATTCACTCGGCCGCCGTCACCGAAACCAAACTCTACTATGAAGGAAGCGTCACCATCGACAGCGCCCTCCTTGAAGCGGTAGATATAATCCCGGGCGAAAAAGTGGAGGTCTTGAATTTGCATAATGGCTCACGCATAGAGACTTATGTTATGGAAGGCGA
>LIZR01000157.1 GCA_001302825.1 Planctomycetes bacterium DG_23
ACGCCCTGGACATTGTTCGTCCACAAGTCCTTATGCTTGCGCAGGCGATTGTGCGAGATGACACTTGAAGCCGCCTGAAGGATGATTTTGGTGGAGCGGTAATTCTCTTCCAGGCGCACCACCTTGACCTCAGGGAAATCGCGCTCAAAATGAAAGATATTCTCCAGATTGGCCCCGCGCCAAGCATAGATGGACTGGTCCGGGTCGCCGGTGGCGCAGATATTGCGATGTTTTTCTCCCAGGAGCCTCGCGATGAGATACTGGGGCAGATTGGTATCCTGAAACTCATCTATGAGCACAAACTGGAACCGCCTCCGGAGCTTTTCCCTTACCTCTTCAAAATTGGATAAGAGTTCCATCATCCTGAGGAGAAGGTCGTCAAAATCCCATGCGCTTGCTGCCTTAAGATTTTGCTCGTATCGTTCATAAATCCGGGCCAGCATATTCTCTCTATAGCCTTGAGCGTGTTCGCTAAAACTTTCCGCACTTACCATCTTAGATTTCGCCAGACTTATGGTGGACTCAATATCGGAAGGGCTCCATTGGCTGGTGTCCAGTTCAAAGTCCTTGAGTATGCGCGAAATTGAGCGGGTCTTATCTGCCGTGTCGTAGATGCTGTAATCACCCGGGTAATCAAAGCGGTCCGCAAAGCGGCGAAGCGTGCGGGCGGAGAAGGCGTGGAAAGTGGAGACCCAGAGGTCTTCAAACCTATAGAACTGGCGCACCCGCTCGGCCATCTCGTTTGCCGCTTTATTGGTGAAAGTGATGGCCAGGATATTGCGGGGGCTTATCCCCTGAGACAGGAAGTAGGCGATGCGCCGGGTAACCACACGCGTCTTGCCGCTACCCGCACCGGCTAAGACCAGGAGCGGCCCCTCAATATGAGTTATGGCCGCCCGCTGAGCCTCGTTCACATCTTTGAGTATATCCATAAGCCAACCGCACAATTCTCTATGAAATGCAAAATCAGATGAAATATAAACGAAAAAGGCCCCCATTTCCACCTTAAACCATAGTGAAACAGAAATTAGTTGTAAACTTGGCCCGTTTCTGATAATAAGAAAGGCGAAGCGAGACAGCGAGAGGACTGAATAATTGGCGGCCTGATTGGATGACCGCTGATGAATGACCGATGACGAAGATGATAAAAGGCGTTGGTGTTGATATAATTGCGGTAAGGCGCGTAGAGAAGATGATTAAGGCCCACGGAGAGGTCTTTTGCGCGCGCGTTTTCACCCGGCGAGAAACTGAATATTGTCAAAGGTTCAGGCGGCCGGAGGAGCGCTTCGCGGGCAGATTTGCCGCCAAGGAGGCAGTCTTGAAGGCCTTGGGCACGGGCTGGCGCGGGGGCATCTCCTGGCAGGATGTGGAGATTTCCCAAACGCGCTCCGGCCCTCCGGAAGTGAAACTTTCGGGTGCAGCAGAAACCGAAGCCAAAAAGTTGGGCGTCCAGAAAATCTATCTTTCCATAAGCCATTCTCGGGGTTATGCTTTGGCCTTCGCCATCGCCGAGGGTGGCACTTAAGGCCTTAGTTTTTCGCCGTCGGCTCTTCAGATAACCAGTTTTGAGAAAGCAGGGCAGAGGGAGGGATAAATGAATGTCATTCTCGTGGTGATTGACACGCTTCGGGCTAAAAATATGAGTTGCTATGGCTACGCTAAGAAGACCTCGTCCAATATCGACAGGATGGCTTCTGAAGGAGTCCTTTTTGCAAATTCCTTCGGTCATGCCAATAACACCCATCCCACCTTCACCACCATCTTTACCGGGGTATACCCGATAACTCACCGCGTGGTCAGGATGAACGCACAGTACTATCTCAATCATGACAAGATTAAAATGATGACGGAACTCATTCGCGGTGCCGGCCTTACCACTTTGGCGGTGGATAATCTGGCCACTGCCGGACGTTTCGTCAAGGCCGCCTGGCTAAAACGCGGATTTGATGTCTACATTGACTATAGTGAAATTAACAAAAAGGAAAACCGCTCCATCCGCCGCCTCTTTGAAATAAACGAACTGGCCTTTCCGCTTCTGGAAGAAGTAAAGAGCAAACCCTTTTTTATGTTCCTTCATTCCTGGGATACTCACAGTCCCTATAACCCGAGAGAGCAGTTCAAGCATATGTGGTATGAAGGCGACCCAAACGGCCGCATAAATCTGGGTTCCCGCGAAGGTAGAAAAACCCTTGAGAAGAAGCCCACCGGGCGCACTACACCCTCTATGAAACAGCCCGACCCTCGTGATGTGGAGTACACCATTGCACACTATGACGCCACTATTACTGATGCTGATGCGGCACTCGGCGACTTAATCACCAAACTCCAAGAATTGGGTATTGCCCAAGACACAATGGTCATCCTCACCAGTGACCACGGCGAGAATCTGGGTGAACACCAGATTTTCTTTGGTCATCGCTGGCCTTATGACGATTGTATCTACATTCCTATGGTCTTCTGGTGTCCCAAATATATACCGCAGGGAAAGCGCATAGAGGCCATAGCCCAGCAGGTGGACCTGGCGCCGACTATTCTGGAACTTCTGGGCATAGAGGATAGGGCGCTTTTTGAAGGCCACAGTCTGGTGGATGTTATGAAGGGACGGGCAAGTGAAACCTACAAATACGCCCGTATGCACGCCACCTATCCGGATGTGCGCCGCGCAATAAGAACAAAGCAGTATAAATTCATCAAGACCATACCAGGATGTCCCTACGAGCCCGACTGGCCCAAGCGCGAACTCTATGATATGAAGTCTGACCCGAATGAAGTGAAGAACATTATTGATAACGCCCCTGATATTGCCACTGAACTTGAGTCCGAAATGGACCGCTGGGTGGCGGAGGAACTTTCAAAGCAGCCCGGCTGGCTCGACCCGCTCATTGAACAAGCCCGCCACGGCTGGCTCACGTATGAGAATTAAGGCCATATTAATCAATCCACCCCTGCCAAACCAATAAAAGGGTAATAAGCACTCGGGTAATAGGCACCCCAATAAAAATAATCAACCACATCATAACGGATTCTCCGAACCTATCCAGCAGCCAGAAATAAAAAGAGGTGTAAGCAAATGTAGCAGCACAATTGATTAAAATAGACGGAAAAGGTTGTCCAAATACCAGGCCAAAAATGAACGCTATGGATGTCAATATTCCCGAACATAGAAATGGCTTGCGCGTAACCAGCAATAACTTAATCATTGCAAAAAAAAGCATCAATTCTATTATCATTCCCATGGCTTATCTCATTTAGACTGTAGCGGCCTCACTCCTGTGAGGCCGATTAATCGTTGGCGCCCTGCGCCAACCCCGCAAACTCTGTCATTCTCGCTTTCCCCAGCACCGATTTAATGGCTTGAGCAAGTTCCTCCGCTTTCTGTGAGCCTATCAACAAATGTCGGCCGTTTGAATAATCTAACCTTACGCCGAGGTTGCCGCTTACATTATACACTTTACCTTTTCGAACATATCTGACCCCCCACCCGTGATATTCGCGCAAGGGCCTGTAAGTTCGTGCTTCGCATTCCTTCAGGTTTTCCAGAGGTATTTTGTGAAAAGAGCGGTGCAAGGGATAGAAGCGAATATATAAACCATCGCTACGCACTTCGGTTACGAGTTTCATTATGTAAAAAAGGACAACGATTCCTACGCAAAGCATAATGGCAAAACTGCCGCTGATGAGTAGAACTCTGGCTGCTGCCGCATCTTTTTCCCAAAGTTCACCAAGAATCAGTTCGCGGACTATGCAGCGCCCAAAAATTCCTATCTCAAGTAAGGAAACGGAAAGGATAACCGCCCAAAGCCAGGGCTGGCGAAATTTTTGCGTCTCCCGGAAGATCACATCAGCGTCTTTGGCCTGGCCTCTGCTCATATTTAGGCCTCCTGCAATTTGTGCCAAAATTTGGCCTACATCTATTCGCCACCTTTACCACCTTCCTCAAACTATTTCGTTCCCCAAAGGAGCAAGTAGCGAGAGACGGCGGGAATCGGGCCTGCGCGCAAGTCCGTCTTCATTCGCTCGATGCCTCTTCTAATGGCCTCTTCCGGGATTAAATGAAGGGAGGAAAAGGCCTTGTCCTGATATGCCTGGATTTCCCTCAGTTGATAAGCAAATTCTACAATATTTTCGGTAATCTGGGCAAATCCGAGTTCCTCCATAATTTCTCGAAGTTCAATAATTCGGGGATACCTCTTCAGCTCACGCTCCACAGTTTCCGGAAAGTAGATTGATGAGGGCCGGCGGCGGATGATCTCCTCTGAATCCGTCGCGGTACATACTTTCCCACCGGGTCTTAAGACGCGATAGGCCTCTTCAAAGAATTTGCGTCTATTGCTTATATGGTGCACCACATCCACGGAAAAGACCAGGTCAAAAAACTCAGGTGAGAAATCCAGCCTTTCCGCTACGCCCATCTGAAAATCGACCGTCTCAGAGCGTGCTTGGGCCTTAGACAACATCTCTTGCGATGGGTCAATCCCCCAGCATAAAGAGCCGACACTTGACTCTAAAGCAATAATGTAATTGCCCGTGCCGCAGCCAACCTCCAACACTTTGGAAGTCTTATCCACTCCGCTGGTCAGGAGAAGGGCTCTCAGAACTTCCGGATGGACCCGCCGATGCCGCGCGTATTCCGAGGCTATTTTGTCGTAATCAATTGGATTGTGATTCATACCTTTGCCGTATACGCAAAAAGCAGCCACGCAGTGAGCCACCATTCACTTCTGATGCTCTTGCCAATACTTATCACAGTGCTTCAAATACACACTATCCGCCCGAGGATACAGAAGTTCGGATGCGAAATCGCCGTATAGACGAGCCAATGTGTCTGGTTCCGGCATTTCTGACAACTCGGTATCCAGGATATTGCCCCAAACCCTTTCTATCCCATCTCGCTTGACATTGCCATGAAGAATCAGAGGACGCGAATAGAATATCTCTATCACATCAAAGTCCGGCATTATTCTGAGCCGGCCGAGTCTTCTCTGCTGCGGCCCCTTTCCCTCAGGTTCGTAAGTGAGCAAGTCCGCGCTTTTACCTTTCTCCACCAGATGCCGCGTCCAGGACGCCTCAGTATCGCTGTCTCCATGACCGGGAACGCGCAACAGCACCTCGGCAATCTTTTCCCTATCAGTCTTTGTGGGCCGGATTGCCTCAAGTGCGCGAAGACGGTCATTCATAAAGTACGCAGGGACACCCGAGCGGATCTT
>LIZR01000158.1 GCA_001302825.1 Planctomycetes bacterium DG_23
CGAAGATTGATAAAAAAAGCAAGCGCCGGGAATTGGGCGTGCCTGAAGGAGCGCCTCTGGTGGGCACGGTGGCCAGGCTCTCCAAGCAAAAAGGCATAGATTGGCTCCTGCGCGCCCTGATCATCGCCCAGGAGGCCTTGCCCGAAACCTTTCTTTTAATCGTGGGGGAAGGGAAAGAAAGGCAAACTCTGGAGCATCTGGCCCGGGCCTTGAAAATAGCAAAAAGTGTGAAATTTCTGGGGGAAAGGGCCGATGTGCCGGCCATACTTCAAGCCCTGGACGCATTCGTGCTCTCATCGCGCTGGGAAGGCCTGCCCAACACTATCCTTGAGGCTCAGGCCGCCGGCTGCCCCGTAGTAACTACAGATGCCGGCGGTGCCCCGGAACTGGTGTCTAATTTGGAAACCGGTATAGTCGTCCCCAAAGCAGACCCCTTAGCCCTGGGCCACGGCATACTCAGGATGCTCCTTTATCCGCAAGAGGCCACAAAAATGGCTGAAAAGGCAAAGCGCCGCGTGAGCCATTTTTCCATAGATAAAATGGTCAAAAGATACCAGGACCTTTATGCGTCACTTGTCACTCGAATAACGAATGAAACCTTGCCTGCAGGCAGCAATGACGGATGACGAATTTTGATAGGGGAGGTAGCCCTGGCAGACCTGAAAAAATTGCAGCGTAAAGGAAGTGGCCCAATGAAGGCCACTCAAGTCGCTTTCCTCCTTTTCGCTTGTTTGAGTATCGCTCTCTTATCGGTCAGGCTCAATTTATATGGGATAGAATGGGGCCTGCCCAGCAGCGAGCGGCTCTTTATGCTTTTTGGTTCTACCCAGGAGATGGAGCGAACCACACCCCAACTTTCGCATTTGGTGGATATGGATGCCGGTGAGCGGGCCCGGCTTCTAACCACGCCGGATATCCAGAAATTCACCGCCCATTTTGACATCATCCGCTCCTACCACTCCGACGAAATTGAACTCTTTAAAGCCATCGCCAATCTTGACCCGGCCCGGCGCGACTTCAATCCCAAACTGTTCAAATACCCCTCGCTGCACATCTACACCAGTGCCCTGGCTTTATGGTGGTTTGCGCGCGGGGGGATGGTGAAATTGGTGTCGGATTTGGGGTTTTATCTGGCGCATCCGCAGGAGTTTGCCCGATTTTATCTTTGGACGAGATTCCTGACTGCTTGTTTCGCTATGGCCAGTGTAGTGTTGGTTTTTGATATGGGCAGCAGGCTTTACAGTTGGGCCGCCGGTCTCATCGGCGCGGTGATACTTGCGGTAATTCCGGTGTGGGCCATCCACGCCCATTTTGCCAAGGTGGATATACCGGCAAGTTTCTGGGGACTTGTGGCTATGTGTTTTGCGGTCAGATTCCTTGAGGGAGGGAAAAGGCGCTGGCTTTATCTTGCCGCGGCCGCTTGCGGTCTGGCTGCATCAACCAAGTATCCCTTAATACTGGCGCTTATCCTGGTCCCGGCTGCGCAACTTGCGCGAAGCGAAGGAAATTTCTGGCCGCGACTCGGCCGGGCATTTCTCAACCGCCATAGCCTCATCGCTCTTCTCGTTTGCATCGGCTTCTTCGCCCTGAGCAGCCCTTTTGTCTTTCTGTCTTACAAAAAAGCCCTGACGGATATCCGGGTAGTTCTTCTTCCTCAATATGGCCGACCGGGCGGAGTTTCTTTCCTCTGGCAACAACTGAGAGCCACAAAAAATTATCTGGGCTTTGTCGAGAATCTGGCCATAACCGCCGGCTGGGGGGTATTCGTGCTTATGGCCGGCGGGCTTCTTCTGGCCCTGAAGAGGAGAACCCGGGCCGATGTGCTTCTCCTTATGTTTCTGGGAATTTATTTTCTGCCCATCGGCCTCACTGCCTATAGTCGGATAAATTTTCTTCTTCCCATAGTGCCGGTGCTTGCGCTTCTGGGCGGAAGATGTGCGGAGTGGCTCACCCGGCGCATGAGTTTCCTGCGCGGCGGAAAATTCATAATTTACGGCCTGGTCATTCTGGCCATCTCTTATTCACTTCTATTCACGCTCGCTTACGGTCACCTTATGACTCGCACCGATGTGCGGGTGGCCGCCTCCATATGGATTGAGCAAAATATCCCCGGAGGGGCGAGGATTGGAATGCGCAAATTCCCGGTGATTTACCGGATGCCCGCATTCAATCACCGGCGCAATCCCTGGGTCATAGTGAAAGAGGGGTCTCTGGACGAGCCCCGCGAGGAGCCGCCGCAGTGGATCATTCTCACCACCGATGACTGGGATATGCCCCAGGCCTTGAAGGCCGAGATAGATTCCTCGTATACCCTGGCCAGTGAATTTCAGGTGGCACCGGAAATTCTGGGTCTGAAATTCGTGCGATTTTCGGCCACCCAGCACAGCGGCATAGGCCAAATCGGCCCCAGCATCCGGATTTATAAACGAGGTAGTGAGAAGATTTATAAGCGATGAAGAACGGCGGGGCGAATCACCCCCCATCTCGAAAGGTGATTTACAGCGCGTTTATCTGGCCGAAGACCTGCTCCTCGGTGGTGTGGGCGAGATTGATGCTTCCGTTGGGGCAGGCCGCAACACATAGCCCGCAGCCGGTGCACACCTTCTCGTTAACCCTGGCTATGGTTTTTATGAGATTTCCGTGGTGGTCGAGTAACTCCTGGCGCTCCACGGCCTCATAAGGGCAGACCCGCTCGCAATTGAAACAGCCGGTGCAGGTGGAATACAAAGGAGGGGGCTTGCGGCTGACCCTGGCCACCAGGGGTTCCTTTTCCAATTCTTCCCGGGCAAAAAGCGCCAGCACTTTGGCTCCCGCGGCGGAGGCCTGGGCCACGCTATCCGGAATATCCTTGGGCCCCTGGCAGGCCCCGGCCAGAAAAACGCCCGCGGTATTGGTCTCCACCGGCCGCAGTTTGGGGTGGGCCTCGGTTAGAAAATTATGCTCATCGCAGGGGATGCGCAGTTTCCGGGCCAGTTGTTGGGCATCCTCCCGGGCGCTGGTGGCATTGGCCAGGACCACCATATCCACGCCGAGTTCCACCAGTTCGCCCAGGATGGTATCGGCGGCCTTGAGGATGAGCGAGTCCCCTTTACGGTAGATGCGGGAGACGCGGCCGCGGATATATTCCACCCCATCTTCCTCAATGGCCCGGCGCACGAATTCCTCAAAATTTTTGCCGCCGGCGCGTATATCCATATAGAAGACAAAGGCTCTGCCGCCGGGGACCTTATGGCGGTAAAGCATAGCCTGTTTGGCTATATACATACAGCAGACCTTGGAGCAATAGGGAATGCCCTTGGCCGGGTCACGTGAGCCTACGCAGGCGATGAAGGCCACGCTCTCGGGCACCTTGTTATCCGAAGGCCGCCTGACCTCGCCCTCCGTTGGCCCGGTGGCAGAAAGAAGCCGCTCAAACTGCAGCCCACTTATCACATCCTGGTATTTGTCGTAGCCATATTCGCCGTAAATATTGGGCTGGAGGCTGAAGCCGGTAGCCACTACGATGGCCCCCACCTCTTCAGAGATGACTTCGTCCTCCTGCTCGAAATCTATGGCCGAGCGAGGGCATACTTTCTCGCAAATGCGGCACTCGCCCCTGGTGAACCAGAGGCAATGGGCACGGTCGATTACTGGCACATTGGGCACGGCCTGGAGAAAGGGAATGTAAATGGCGCTTCTTTTGCCCAGGCCCTCGTCAAATTCCGATGCTATATCCTGCACCGGGCAGCACTGGTAGCATTCGCCACAGCCAGTGCAGCGGGAAGCGTCTACCGAACGGGCCTTCTTCCTGAGTTTCACCTGGAAATTGCCGATATAGCCAGCCACCTCCTCCACCTCGGCGAAAGCGAGCAGGGTGATATGGGGGTGGCGGGCGGCCTCCACCATCCTGGGGGTGAGGATGCACTGGGAGCAGTCCAGCGTGGGGAAGGTCTCGGAAAGTTGGGCCATATGGCCGCCGATGGAAGGAGTTTTTTCCACCAGGAGGACCTGTTGCCCGCCGGAGGCTATATCCAAAGCGGCCTGGATACCGGCGATGCCGCCGCCTATGACCAGGGCCTTACGGGTGATGGGCAGGCGGATGGGGATGAGAGGCTCATTTTTCTTGACCTTTTCAACCGCCTGGCGCAGGAGCGAAGCGGCCTTGGCTGTGGCCGCCTTTTTGTCCGTATGCACCCAGGAGCACTGCTCACGAATATTGGCCATCTCCAGGAGATAGGGATTTAGCCCGGTCGCCGCGGCGGCATTCCTGAAGGTATGTTCGTGCATATGGGGCGAACAGGCGGCCACCACCACTGCGGTGAGCCGATGTTTTTTTATGGTTTGGCGCAGGCGGCTTTGCCCGGGCTCGGAGCACATATATCTATAATCGCTCACAAAGGCCACGCCGGGCAGGCCGCGGGCCTCTTCGGCCACGGCCTTCACATCCACCACGCCGGCAATATTCTCACCGCAGTGACATACAAAAACCCCAATCCTGGCCATTACTTCCTCTTTATCCCAAAACCTCAAGTGCGGGGACGAAATGGCGCTTCAGGCCCAGGCCTTCTGGCTTAAGCCCCAGCGCCGCCCCCACCACTTCGCTAATGAAAAGTATGGGTAGGCCGAACTTCTCGCCCCGTTTGGCCTCAATCTGCCGCTGGCGCATATCCAGATTGGAATGGCACATCGGACAGGCGGTAACCAGAGCATCGGCTCGGTTTGCTCGGGCATCCTCCAGCACCGCACCTGAAAGCCGCAGCACCGCATCGGTATGGCTCATCGAAAACCCGCCCCCACAGCATTCTATCTTGTGCGGCCAGTCCACCGCCACCGCGCCCACTGCCGCAATTATCTCCTCCATCGTGGTGGGTTCTTCCGGGTCGTCAAACCGGGCCACCTGGGGCGGCCGCAGGAGAAGACAGCCATAATAAGGAGCCAGCCTCAACCCGGAAAGAGGCCGCACCAGCCTTTTTCTTATAATACCCAGGCAATGATTGTGGATGAATTCCAGAAGGTTGGTGACCTTTACCGTGCCCTGATAGGGGCGTTGGATTATCTGGCTTATTTCATCTGCAAGCGCCGGCTCCTCCTGCACCCTCTTATGGGCATAGGAAAGCCGGGAGAAACAGGCCGCGCAGGGGGCAAGAAGTTCCGCATAACCGGCCTCTTCGGCCAGACTCAAATTCCTCAAAGGTAGAGCCAGGGCTAATCTTTGATTTAT
>LIZR01000025.1 GCA_001302825.1 Planctomycetes bacterium DG_23
TCTATACTCATCTTCTGCCTGATTAAGTCTTTGCTCCCAGGAGATAAGCACAGGCCGTCCTTTTGCGTCCTTCCAGCCACTCACCATCTTGACAAAATCTTCGGCCACTTGATCAGAATATTCCAATCCCCTGACCAACTGCTTAATCTCAAGAGATAGTTCTCCGATTTCAGTTGATGCAGGCGCAGAAATCTTGACCGGTTCTTTGGGGGGCGATGCCTTTTCAGCAGCATAGACCGGCATTGCCAGGAGCACAGCAAATAACACGATAAGAGGTTTAGTCAAGCGAACTTTTGCCATAATTAGCCCTCAAACGCCTACTCTTCTCGTATCTTTGCTCTCTCCGGCATTTCAGCCTTTCAGCGGCTCCGCCGTCTGCCTGGCCGCCTTCGGCCCCTACGGGCCGCCCGTATGGTGCGGCGGGGCTGCCTCACTGTCTTGCTACTTCTTGACTAATGCCACGGCCCGGATGGGCGAGGAATCCAAACCCTTTATGCGCAAAGGAAAGCCGAAGAATAAAAAGCGCTTGCCCATAACCTTATCCAGGTTTGCCAGCCTCTCGATTAGAGGTATATCTTTCCTCAGGAGTGTGTCGTGCGTAGCCATATTCCCGGGCTCCTCCACGCGTATGGTGCTATCCACGCCCAGCATCTTTACCGGAAGGTGGGCCAGATACTCAGCGCATTCAGGAGATATATGAGGTATATCTTCGCCCGCAAACATACTGTGAAGAAGGACTATATCGCCCGGGTTTATTCCTCCGGAGGGGGCAGACTCCAGCAGCGTATCCGGGGTGACAGCCCCCGCCTTTCCCGCACCGCTTATATCTATACACAGGCCTTCGCCAAAAAATGATGAAAAGGGGCCTCAATATGCGCGCCCACATGGCTCATCATATCTATGTCGTGCATAAGGAGCTGGTCGCTCTCGGCGAGAAAAGGTCGTATGGCCAGGCGCCTATCCTCGTGGCCGGGAACAAGTTCGGGTGACAAATCAACAATAGCGTAATCTTCGAACATTGCCTCCTCCTTAGTTTTTGGTCATTCGTCATCCGGAACCCGCTCCTCAGAGCCCTGAAGGGCTCTTTCGGAGTCCTGAACGGGTCACTCGCAACTCAACTGACGAATCCCGATTAAAGGGTGATAAGTTGTTTCTTTTCTGCCGATTGGTAGGCGGCGAAGACCGCGGCCAGGGTTTTCAGGTTATCCCGGCCACCCGTTTCAAACTCGCCCTGCTCCAGCAGCGAGTGGGCGAAATGGGCCTGCGTGGCCCGGAAACTCTCTTTATAGCCCGCAGGCGCGTCAAGCGTCTCTATGGAATCTGTTTTCCCATCATTTCGCAAAAGATGCACCACGCCGTCCCCCTTGGTAACCATCGTCCCTTCTCTTCCTTCCAGGCGGAAGTCGTCGGCTAAGGAATACTCGTATTCCGGCTGGGAGCACCAGTTGTAATCCACCAGGCCGAGAGGCGACTCTCCCGACTCGTTTGGTGCGAAATTGAGAATGAACACGGCCAGGTCTTCGCCGGCCTGGATGGGACCAATCCTTTTTGTCTGGCAGTAAACGCTTTCTATTTCCCCCAGGAGAAATCTAAAGGTATCGATATAGTGAATGCCGGATTCATAGATAACCAGTTTGGGCATCTCAACAAAATAAGGCTGACCTCCGAAGCGGGGCTCAGGGAGCGTGCGCTGATTGCGCCTGATAAAGCGAGCAAAATAGGACGCGCCCACCTTGCCTTCATCCAGCAGCCTTCTCATCTCCCGAAACCAGGGCCGAAAGCGCCAGTTTTCATTAACCATAAAGGGGACGGAATGTTTTTCGCAAGTTTTCACCATCTCCCGGGCCTCATCAAGACTGGCGGCCAGGGGCTTCTGGCAGAGCACCGCGATGCCCCGCTCGGCAGCAGCGCGAATAAGTTCAAAATGAGAGGCCGGGCGGGTGGCGATATCCACAAAATCAGGGGAAGTTTGGTCAAGCATCTTGAGGTAATCCGTGTAAATCTTGCCTACGCCGAACTCTGCGGCCATCTTTTCGGCCTTTTCCTCAATCAGGTCGCAGACAGCCACAATTTCGGCCTCCGGGATTTTACTCCAGGCCTCCATCTGGTAGTTGGCAATATGCCCACAACCTATGAGTGCACCCTTGAGCATTGGTTTCACTTTTTTCGCCCTCGAGGTTTTCTGCCTGATTGGCTCGCCTCTTCGCTGTCTGCCGGCTTGACCTCGGCGTCCTCGGGTTCACTATCCTCCTTGGCTACGCGGGCGGCGGCCACCAGTCTATCATCTTTTTTGAGGCTAATAAGTTTTACCCCCTGGGTATTGCGGCTGGTCTGGCGGATGGAGCTTGCGGGAACGCGTATGACCATCCCGCCCTGGGTAATTAGCATCACTTCATCTTCCTCGCCCACGGTCATAAGGCTCACCACTTTGCCATTTCTTTCACTGGTCTTGATATTTATGAGCCCCTTACCGCCGCGGGATTGAGACCGGTACTCGGCGATCTCCGTGCGCTTGCCAAAACCATTTTCACATATGGAAAGTAGGGTGGTGCCGTCCTCGGCCTCACGGGAAGGCACGATAACCATAGCCACGACTTTATCATTCCTGGCCAGGTTGATGCCTTTTACCCCGTGGGTGGCCCGGCCCATACTTCTCACCTGCTCGGCCGGGAAGCGGATGGCCTGGCCAGAAGCGGTGCCCAGGATTACATCATCGCCGCCCGGGGTAAGTTCCACCCGGATGAGTGTGTCCTTTTTATCCAGTTTAATGGCGATAATCCCGCCGCGCTGGGGATGGCTAAAGGCCCCAAGGCGGGTCTTCTTCACCACCCCTTTTTCCGTGGCCATAATTAGTTCTCTTTTGTCAAAGTCGCGGACCGGGATCATAGAGGTAATATTTTCTTCCGCCTGGAGTTGGAGGAGATTGACGATGGCCCGGCCCTTGGAGGTGCGGCTCATCTGGGGTATGTCATAGACCTTTTGCCAGTATATTTTGCCCCTATCCGTGAAAAAGAGGAGGTAATCGTGGGTGGAGGCGATAAATAAATGTTCCAGAAAATCTCCCTCTTTGAGGTCGGCGCCGGTGATGCCCACACCACCGCGGTTCTGCCGGCGATAAGAGGAAAGGGCCATCCGCTTGATATAGCCCTCGTGGGTGATGGTGACGGCCACATTCTCCTCGGCGATGAGGTCCTCAATGGCGAATTCCTCGGCCTCCTCCTCCACTATCTCGGTGCGTCTGGGGTCGCCGTAGCGCTCTTTCAGTTCATACATATCCTCGCGGATTATATCCAGAATGAGACGCTCGTCGGCCAGAATGGCGCGGTAGCCCTTTATTTCCTCCATCAGTTCCTTGTATTCGCTTTCGATTTTTCTCCGTTCCAGTCCGGTGAGGCGCTGAAGACGCATATCCAGGATGGCCTGAGCCTGGCGTTCGGTGAGTTTGAACTTCTTCATAAGAGCGCTTCGGGCGGAAGGCACATCTTTGGCCCGTTTGATGAGGGCGACGATGGCATCGATATTTTTTACAGCGATGCGCAAACCCTCCAGAATGTGGGCGCGGTCTTCGGCGCGCTGCAAAAGATACGCCGTGCGCCGGCGTACCACCTCCACGCGGTGCTCCTTGTAGGCCACCAGAAGTTCTTTGAGGTTAAAGGTCTGCGGCCGGCCCCGGGCCAGGGCAATCATAATGACACTGTAGGTGTCCTGAAGTTGGGTATGTTTATAAAGCGCATTAAGCACCACATTTTCATTCTCGCCGCGGCGCAGTTCCACCACTATGCGCGTGCCTTCTTTGTCCGATTCGTTTCGCACATCGGCCACTCCGGAAATCCGGTTCTGGTTTACGGCATCGGCCATCCTCTCGATGATTCGGTCGCGAGAAAGCCCATAAGGGATTTCGGTGAAGACGATATTTTTCTTGCCTCCCTTGGTGGTCTCTATATGGGCGCGGGCGCGGACGGTTATGGTGCCGCGGCCGCTCTTATAGGCCTCCTTTATGCCCTCGCGGCCGAAGATAATGGCCCCGGTGGGAAAATCCGGTCCCTTTATTATTTTCAGGAGTTCATCAATACTACAATCGGGCTCGTCCACGATGCGGATGACCGCGTCACAGACTTCGGCGATATTATGGGGAGGGATGCTGGTGGCCATCCCTACGGCAATACCCGACGAGCCATTGCACAAGAGATTGGGGAACTTGCCCGGAAGGACCACTGGTTCCTTGCGGGTCTCGTCATAATTGGGGACGAAATCCACGGTGTCCAGTTTGAGGTCTTCCAGAAGAAGCATAGAGAAAGGAGAAAGCCGGGCCTCGGTATAACGCATAGCGCCGGCCGGGTCGCCGTCTATGGAGCCAAAATTTCCCTGGCCATCCACCAGAGGATAGCGGCTATTAAATGCCTGAGCCATCCTGACCAAAGTGGGATAGACGCTCTGCTCGCCATGAGGATGATAATTGCCCGAAGTATCGCCGCAAATTTTGGCGCATTTCCGGTGTTGACTGCGGGGGCCCAGGTTCAAGTCGTCCATCGCAATAAGTATGCGCCGCTGGGAGGGTTTTAGCCCATCCCGCACATCGGGCAAGGCCCGCGAAACCAGCACACTCATCGCATAGAGGAGATAAGAATCCTTCATCTCCTTCTCAATGGAAAGCTCCTGAATATTCTCTTTTTCGGCCAACATTTAGGGCAAGTCTCCTTATACTAAAGAAAGGATTTGGAGGTCGGAATTTAGTGTCCAGAAGGGACAATTTATTATAATAGACCCGTGCGTTTTTGCAAGATGTTTTTCCCGAAAAAATGGCTAAAAATCGGGGAATTTTTGCGAAATGTGCGCCTGATGGGAGGCGGGAAAAGGGGGCGCTTTCTGGCCCGTCAGAAGGCTTCAGATATCCAGGTTTTTTGCCTCCAGGGCATGGGTTTCAATGAAGTCGCGGCGGGGCTCTACCGAAGAGCCCATAAGGATGGTGAAGATGCGGTCGGCCTCAAAGGCATCTTCGAGTTTGACACGCAGAAGGCGCCTGGTGTCCCGCTTCATCGTGGTCTCGGCCAATTGCTCGGGATTCATTTCGCTAAGGCCCTTGAAGCGCTGCACTTCCAGGCCCTTGTGGCCCAGTTCTCTAACTGCCGAAAGCACCGCAGTGAGCGCCTCCACCTCCTCCACATCCGAATCCGAAAGAAGTCTGTAGGTAGTTTTGGGCAGCGGCCGGGGCGCTCCAGGAGCCTCCTCTTTCAGGAAGAGTTCCTGAGTCTGGAAGCCTTTTTGGGAAAGTTTTGCCAGAAGGGCCTCAATCTCCGGGATCATATGGAGTTCTATGATCTCGGCCTCGGCCAGGGTTTCACCCTTGGTCTTTTGCTGGGACTCGATGAAGCGGTCCACCTGGGCCTCGGTGAGAAAGAAGTTCACTTCAGTTCCCTGGCGCAGGAAATATTTGGGCAGGCGACCGGATTTTCGACCCCTACGGGCCGTCCCTGTGGGCCGGCGTGATTGAATAAGGTCGCATAGCACAATTCCGCGCCGCAATAATACATCCTTGTACTCTGCCAACTCGCTCAGGATGGGGAGGAGTTCCTTCAGTTCGGCCCCTTTCAAGATGCGCTTTTTGCGCCGACTGCCCTTTTGGGGCAAGACCTCAAGAGTGGTCCCCTCCAGGCCCAAATCCATAAGCAGCGCATTAAAGGTGCGCTCATCCTGGACATATTCCTCCCGGGACTTGCGGCGGATGCGGTAAAGCGGCGGCTGAGCAATATAGAGATAGCCCGTGTCCACCAATTCCCGCAAATGACGGAAGAAGAAGGTGAGAAGCAGCGTGCGGATGTGAGAGCCATCCACATCGGCATCGGCCATAATGATAATTTTGCCGTAGCGAAGGCCCGCTATATCGAACTCCTCGGACCCGATGCCGGTGCCCAGCGCGGTGACGATGGTGCGTATCTCCTCGTTGGAAAGCATCTTGTCTATGCGTGCCTTTTCCACATTTAATATTTTGCCGCGCAGAGGAAGAATGGCCTGATAGAGGCGGTCGCGGGCTTGTTTAGCCGTGCCGCCGGCGGAGAGTCCTTCAACCAGATAGAGTTCGGTGGACTCTACATCACGGCTGGAGCAGTCGGCGAGTTTGCCGGGAAGGCCTCCAGAGGTAAGTGCGCCTTTTCTGCGGGTAAGTTCGCGGGCTTTACGGGCGGCCTCTCGGGCGAGCGCTGCCTGGAGCCCTTTGTTTATTATGGCCCGGGCAGTAGAAGGGTGCTCCTCGCAGTAGGTGCCCAGGTGCTGATTGACTATGGCTTCCACGATGCCCTGCACCTCGCGGTTAGCCAGTTTGGTCTTGGTCTGGCCCTCAAACTGAGGATTAGGGAGTCTCACGGAAAGTACCGCAGTGAGGCCTTCGCGCAGGTCATCGCCCTCGGGCACTGCGCGGCCTTCCTTCAAGAGTCCCTGATTTTTGGCGTATTGATTCAGCGTGCGAGTAAGAGCGGATTTGAAGCCGAAAAGATGCGTTCCCCCTTCCCCGGTGTTTATGTTATTGGCGAAAGTGAAAAGCGTTTCCGAGTAGCCCTCGTTATACTGTAGGGCCGCCTCTACCTCCACGCCATTATCACTGCCTGCGAAATTGACCACTTCTTTATGGATGGGGTTTTTCCCCTCGTTGAGATGATTGACGAAGGCCTTCAAGCCCCCGTCATATTTGAAGACCTCTTCTTCACCGGTGCGCTCATCGCTAATTTTTATGGTCAGCCCCTTATTCAAGAAGGCCAATTCCCTCATCCTGGGAGCCAGAGCATGAAAATTATATTGGGTATCCTCAAAAATCTGCGGGTCGGGCTTGAAGATGACCTTGGTGCCGGTTCTTTTGGCCTTACCGCGTTTCTTGAGGGGGCTTTTAACCTGGCCTCTTTCATATTCCTGATGGTAGATGGCCCCGTCACGACGCACCTCTACCTCCAGCCACTCCGAAAGCGCGTTGACCACGGAAAGCCCCACGCCGTGCAGGCCTCCGGCCACCTTATATGCCCGATGGTCGAATTTGCCTCCGGCGTGGAGGGTGGTCATAACCACCTCCAGCGCGGGCTTTTTCACCTCTTTGTGCATGTCCACGGGGATACCCCGGGCGTCATCTACCACGGTAACGCTGCCATCCGCGCCCAGGGTAACGGTGATATTCTTGCAGTAACCACCCATCGCCTCATCGATGGAGTTATCCACTACCTCTTCCACCAGATGGCAGAGCCCGCGCTTGCCGGTATCGCCGATATACATAGCCGGCCGGCGGCGCACGGCCTCAATACCACCGAGGACCTTAATGGTAGTGGCGTCATATTTGGGGGCCTTGGGGCTCATCCCAAATTCTCCTTTTCAAATCGGCCCCTGGCCGGACCAGAGGCGTGCACAAAGCGAATATCTCTGATATGGCAGTCGGGCAGGGCCTGCTTCAGCGCCGCCAGAAATTCGCCCTTTCTGAAACAGGTGAGTTCCTGAAGTCGCGCGGCGCTATCCACCTCCACCTGTAACACTTCACGGCGAAGCCCCAAAACAAAAGTATGGCGAGCAGTCTCCTCGTCCACTGTTTCCTCCCAGATGCTGGCCAGCCTTGCTTGTCGGGTAGCGGCTCGATGCGAAACCCCCCACATCTTCAGACACTGCCGCACTACATCCTTTATCGGATAAGGCCCACTCAAGTCTTTACCTCTCTTAAAGCAGCGTAAGCGGCATCACCACATAAAGATAATCTTTACCCGCGCGAATAACGGCGGGGCGGGTGGGCTCGCTGGCTTCCAGTTCTATTTCCTCTTCTTCCACCGCCCGCAGGACATCTACGAGAAAGTCCGGGTTGAAGCCAATTTCCAGGGGCTTTCCGCTATATTTCACCTCCAGATTTACCTGGGCCTCACCGGACTCCGGAGTCTTGCTGGAGACAGTGAGTTTGGCCGGGGAGAGGCTCAGTCTAACTGCCTTGGCCTCCTCGGTGGTGAGAAGGGCGGCCTGACGCACTGCGGAGAGGAGACTCTCCCTTCGCACCTTCACCTTCTTGTCCATATCTTTCGGTATCACCTCCCGATGCGGTGGGAAGTTGCCTTCTACCAGTCGGGAGGAGATGAGGCCGCGCTCGGTCTTGAAGAAAACTTGCGTTTCCTCAAGTTTTATCTCTACCGCTTCTTCCTCCTGGGTGGGCAAGCGTTCCAGTTCGGTGAGGGCCTTAACCGGGACAATGGCCGGGGGTAGAGTTGCTTCGGTCTTTTCCAAATCGAGAGTAGCCACGGCGAGGCGGCGTCCGTCGGTAGCGGCCAATTCCAGGGTATGGTCAGTTATGACAAAGAGGATGCCGTTCAGAGCGTAGCGCGTGGATTCTTTAGCCGTGGCAAAGGCGGTCTTGCGCACCATACCCACAAGATCTTTAGCCGCTATGCGCAAAGCCGGCTCTATCTGCATAGAGGGAAGTCGAGGAAACTCTTCCGGGTCTTCCACCAGCACCTTGAAAACGCTATCTTTTCCTTTTATCTGGCAGCCGCTTTGCACCGTCTCCAGCTCCAACTCCCCCGCAGGCGACTCCCTCAGTATCCCGGCGACGCGGCTGGCCGGAAGGAGTATCTGCCCCTGCTCCAACACCTCAACTCCTTCCACCACCGACAGCCTAATGGCCACCTCCAAATCAGTGGCAGAGACGATGACGCCTTGTTCGGTCGTCTCCACCTTTACATTCTGCAGCACCGGCTTGGTAGTTCTCTGGCCGGCGACGCTGGCCGCAAGTTGAAATGCCTCCCTCAGGGCCTCCCTGGCAAACCTCAGTTTCATCTTGCACCCTCCTCACAAGGGTCTCTTAGACACCAAGCATTCAAGTCGTCTCCTTCCCTGCCTCCCCTTATTTAAATAACCTGTTAATAATACGGCTAAAACCGGTAAGAACATGTCTATCGGGCACGCCTATATTTAACCTGCCTTTTCTTGGTTCTTAATTTCTCCATATTTTTGCCACAAAACTAACCATTTATTTCGGCCTCTGGTCAGATCATCTCTCTCTCTAACCTTCGGCCATTTAAAAACTTGTATCATAGGCCCTCAAAAACTAACATTTTTCACAGTATATATTATTTTTAGTGTAGTAAAGTAAGATACTTATTAATAACTTAGAGCTTAGTTCTCTCGTTCTTCCGATTTAGGACTACCGAAAAGGGATTATTTCGGGGATTTTTGGGGATATTTTTTGGGAATTCCGGCAACTTTGGGTCCAGCAAAATACGGAAATTTTGCTTGACAAAAATGGAGATGGCATCTAAAATTATTATGGGAAGTAAGCGCATTTGAAGGGTTTTTACTGCTCAAGGCTCAAGATGGATTTATAGGGTTCGAGACCTAAAGGAAGGAAAAGGTGGCTAAAAAGCAAAAACACAAGGTTCTGGTGGTGGATCCTTTCGGGTAGATTATGATGTGTATACGGCCGCGAGCGCTAAGGAAGCCCTGAAGATTATTGAGGAAAATCCGGATATCGCTCTCATCATTACTGACCAAAGAATGCCCGGGATGACTGGAGTGGAACTTCTCAGAGAAACGCTAAAGGAAAACCCGGATATCGTGCGTATGCTTCTTACCGGCTAT
Organism: Planctomycetes bacterium DG_23; assembly: GCA_001302825.1. Classification (GTDB taxonomy): domain Bacteria; phylum Planctomycetota; class DG-23; order DG-23; family DG-23; genus DG-23. Next base: position 9,589 of record LIZR01000025.1, read on the forward strand.
GCGGACATTGATGCCCTGATTGATGCGGTTAATGTGGGCCACATATATCGATATATATCCAAGCCGTGGGAGCCGCGAGAATTGAGGATAATGACCAAGGCGGCGCTGGAAAAATTCGAGCAACTTATGGAAAGCAGGCGGCTCACGGAGAAGATGAAGACCTTCTTCATTGATGCCATAAAATCAATCGCAAAGCAGGAACCGGAAGAGGCGGTATTCAGGCTTCTGTGTGAGATATGTCCGTTTGACGCAGGGCTGATTGTCTTGCGCAACGGCGATGTCAATACCCCTATGCTTTTTACCGTAGAAAGTGCCGGTGAGGGTCTCATTGAAAAACTTAAGGAAGAGACGGCGCGCAGGGCCAAAGAGCTGGGCATCGAGGCAGACTACAGGAACCTGAGACAAGTAAAGTTGGATAGTAAGGCCGAGACAAGCCCTAATTCCTTGAACACTTTCTGGGGCTGGCCGCTCAAGATTGGCGATGACTGCTTTGGCTATCTCACTCTCGGTAGCGGCGAGGAAGATGCCTGGACCGAGGACGATAAAGCCACCCTGGCGCTTTTCCTTAACGAGGTGGCCATAATCCTGGATAACGCGATGCTTACTCGTTCTCTCAACCAGAGCCACAAGGAACTGGAAGATAGCGTGAGGCAGTTACGCTCTATGCAGGCGCAACTGGTGCACTCGGGGCGCATGGCTTCTTTGGGTCGGTTGGTCGCTGGAGTGGCCCACGAACTCAATAATCCTATCAACTTTGTCTACGGCAATATTGGCTTTTTGGAAGAATACATACAAAATATGAAGGTGATTCTAAATGCTTACGGCCAGGCCGACCTCTTGAGCCCCCAAGAACTCGAGCGGGTAGACGAAATGAAAAAGGAGATGCGTTTTGACGAGATATTGCAGGATGTGGACCGCATCCTCAAGAGTTGCCGGCACGGTGCTGAGCGCACCAAAGAAATTGTGACCAACTTGAGAACCTTCTCTCGTCTGGATGAAGCCGAGGTCAAGGAAGTGGATATACACGAGGGCGTAGAATCCAGCCTCAATCTTTTGACCAATAGATACAAAAAGGGCATCACCGTGCATAAGGACTACGGCGATTTGCCCCTGGTATATTGCTACTCCGGTCAACTCAATCAGGTATTTATGAATCTCCTGGCCAACGCTGGCCAGGCCATTCCGGACACCGGCGATGTGTGGATTACTACACGCCAGGTGGATGATAAGGTCCAAATTATGGTTCGGGATAACGGCGTGGGCATACCGAAAGAGGATTTGTCCAAGATATTTGACCCCTTCTATACCACAAAGGATGTGGGAGGGGGAATGGGGCTTGGCCTTTCCATAACCTACGGCATAATTGAGCGTCACGGCGGCACCATAGAGGTGGAAAGCGAAGTGGGCAAAGGTACTACCTTCACCGTGACCATCCCGGTTAGGGTGCAAGAACCACAAGCAGAGAATGTGCAAAAATGACCAGCGAAAAAAGACACAAAGTTTTACTTGTAGATGACGAGGTGGACAATCTGGAACTCTTGCAGCGGACCTTTCGCTACGAATATGAGGTGTTTACGGCAACTTCCGGTGGTGAAGCCCTCCAGGTTATAGAAAAGAATCCGGATTTGGCCCTCATCATCACCGACCAGCGAATGCCGGGAATGACCGGCGTGGAGTTTTTAGCCAAGACCTTAGACAGCCACCGCCATACCATCCGTATGATACTCACCGGATATACCGATGTGGAGGACTTGATCGGCGCCATAAACTCGGGCCAGGTCTATAGATATATCACCAAGCCCTGGGAACCGCAGGAACTGAGGATTACCGTTAAGCGGGCGCTGGAAAGTTACGAACTTACCCTGGAAAACGAGGCCTACCGCAAACAACTTATTGAAACCGCACGGGTGCGCCGCGAATTGGAGATTGCCCGAGAGATACAGCAGAGCCTGCTTCCCGGCGCCGCCCCGGAGATACCGGGGTTTCAGGTAGCGGCTATGAGCCACCCGGCTCGTGAGGTGGGCGGCGACTTATATGGCTTCTATGGGGCCGATAGCAAAAAGAAGGTCGGTTCCCAACAGACCCAAAGAGGCAGGCTGGAAATAGCCATAGGCGATGTCTCCGGCAAGGGGCTGCCCGCGGCCATCTATGCGGCTGTCTCCGCCGGGATGCTCCGGATGCGCCCCACCGGCGAGCGCTCCTCCTTAGAGGTGATGCGGCATCTAAATACCGCTTTCTATGAAGATGATTCCGAGACCTTTGTCTGTCTTACTTATGCCATCTTGGATCCCAAGGAGCGCACTTTCTCCGTGGCCAATAGCGGGCTTACTCATCCCCTGCACGCGGGGCGCCGGCGCGTGGCCTTCATAGAAGTGGATGGATTGCCCCTGGGAGTGGCGGAGGAAATAGACTGTGATGAAAAGACGGTGAAGTTGGAAGGCGGGGATGTAATAGTGCTCTCATCCGATGGGGTGGTAGAGGCTATGAATCCCCGAGGGCGACTTTTCGGCGAGAAACGCTTCCTGGAACTGGTGCGTGCCCAGCGAGACCTTAGCGCCTCGGAGATTATAGAAAAAATAGTTGCCGGCGTTACCGAGTTCATCGGCCCTGCCCCCCAGCACGATGACATCACTCTTGTAGTCATCAAGGCGTTAGAGTAAAATCTATATAGTTCATATCCTTGTCCTTTACCCGGGGCGGAGAGTTTAAGGAGACTTCGGCTGAACATAGTCTACCTGCATAATGAAAAGCTTTATCTCAGGCGCGGGTGGGATGTCGGCGTGGTGAGAACCTCTTGTGCCCTGGCCGCTTTTGCAGATAGAGTGTATTTATTAGTCGGTAAGACCGACCCGGATGAAGGGCGTCTATTAAGATACTACGGCGTTTCTGCAAAGAGCAATTTCATCATGGTTCAACTTCCCATCCTGCGCAGAAGAAGAAAGGCGGGCTTTTCCTGGAGTGGGGTTTATAACCTTTTCGCGCTTTGGTGGCTCTGGCGGATGAGAAAAAGAATAGACTTCATTTCTTTGCGTTCAGACGAACTGGCAAATTTCCTGCTCAAGTTCAGATGGGTTTTAGAAATCCCCATAATCTACGAAATTCACCAATTACCCCGGCTCTATGGACCCGAAGGCAAATCCTTCCCTGGCCGGCCAGGGAGGGGAGCGAGCGAGATAGTCCCCCAGAAGCAAGCCCCTGCGGACAACTGACAGATGACCATAGAGTAGGCCTGAATGGCTGCCTGCCGGCAGGCAGGGCTTGAAGGCAGAATGGCCGAAAGGCTAAAAATGAGTTCTCAATATCAAAAGGGGTCTTTAAGGGGCTGGGTAACTGAGGCCGCCAGCAACATAGATTTTTCGCCCCTGGCCCTGAGAGGCCTCCAACCCCTGCCCCTGCCGCTGGAGGTCTATAAAGTCAAGCACAAGAAACGGCGCACCGTTTATCGTACTCGTTTTCCCGGCCCGGACGCCAGATTGCGCGATTTGTGCATAAAGAATTACGGCTTCGTTAATCATCTTCTTCTCATTTGCGGCTGGCTTTTCGGCTCCTATGCCCAAAATTCCTGGAAGGCGGCAAATCTAATGTTGCAGGAGGGCATAGGCACGCCCCGGCCAATAGCGCTTCTGGAGACCGGGAGTTTCGGCAAAACCAGGAGGCGCTTCTTTATTACGGTGGCTCTAAAAAGGGTAATGCCCCTGGAAAGACTTTTGCTGCGCATTCGGCCCACCGCACGCGCCTCTCTCATCCAGCAGTTGGCCGCCTTCCTGGGCACGCTTCACGAGAAGGGCTTTTATCACGCTGACCTTAAGGCCAATAACATCCTGGTGGAGGAAACCAGCCAGCATTTTGACTTCTATTTAGTGGACCTGGACAGGACCAGGTGCTTCCAAAGGCTGCCCTTTTTTATCCTGGATTGGTTTCGCCTGGTCGATTTGAGGAAGTTTTTTAAGACGGTCAGAGACATCCTCACGCAGGAGGAAAGGAAAAGCCTCTTTAATACTTACTTTGCGGCGCTTTCCTCCTCAATGGTAAGAAAAATAGTTTTCAGATTTTTTCTATGACAGCGAATCAGCCAGGCTGTCATTCGTCTCTTAGAACTCGAATGACGAATGACTGGTGACGGATGACGAGTTCTCAAGTGGTGGAAAGGCCGCAAGATGAAGATAGTGAGCGTCGTCGGCGCCCGACCCAACTTCATTAAGATTTCCCCCCTTATAGAGGAGATGGCCAAATACCCGGCGCTCAAAAACTACCTGGTGCATACGGGTCAGCATTACCACAGGACTATGGACCGGGTATTTTTTGAGGATTTGAGCGTCCCTGAGCCGGATGTGAACTTAGGCGTGGGTTCCGGAACCCACGCCTACCAGACCGCAGAGATTATGAAACGCATAGAACCTGTCTTTGAGCGGGAAAGGCCGGATTTGGTCCTGGTGGTGGGCGATGTCAATTCCACCCTGGCCGCCGCTCTTACCGCAGCCAAAATGCATAAGCCGGTGGCCCATATCGAGGCCGGCCTCAGAAGTTTTGATAAAAAGATGCCCGAAGAGATAAATCGCCTCGTCACAGACCACTTATCCGACTTCCTCTTCGTCACCGAAGAGGCCGGCGTAGATAATCTCCACAAGGAAGGAATCCCCAAATCCAAAATCTTTTTAGTGGGAAATGTGATGATAGATGTGCTGGTCAAAAATAAGCCCAGGATTGATAAGCGCAAAATACTGGAAGAACTGGGGCTGGAGACTTCCTCCTATGGGCTTTTGACCCTACACAGACCGAGCAATGTGGATGAAAAGGCAACTTTAGGAAAATGCTTGGAACTGCTGGCCGGGATTACCGCATCTTTGCCCCTGGTCTTTCCTATCCATCCCAGAACCAGAAAACGCCTCAAAGAATTCCGTCTTCTGAAGAAGTTAAATGAGATGAAGCGGCTCAAGATATGTGAGCCCCTGGGCTATCTGGATTTTGTGAAACTTATGAGTGAGGCCAGGTTCGTCCTCACCGATTCCGGAGGCATCCAGGATGAGGCCACCTTTCTCGGCGTCCCCTGTCTTACCTTAAGAACTACTACCGAGCACCTCGCCAGTCTGAGCGTAGGGACAAATCTCCTCGTAGGCCTGGAAAAAGGTAAGGTCCTCCAGGCGGTGCGTAAGGCCGTCTTGACCCCCAAAAAAGAGCCGCCTCGGATGCCCTATGGGGATGGCCAGGCCGCCCAGCGCATCCTGAGCAGCCTTTCCCGGCATTTCAGTTTTTGAACCACGGAGCCGAGCCTTTCCATTTAGTACGAAACTCGTCAGCCGAGACTCGTTATTAGTCATTCTGACTTCTGATGTCGGCCGACGGCCATCTGCCGACCGCCAACGAGTCTCTGCGCGTGACAAAATTAGTTGACAAGCGGCCCTTTTTGTATATCATTATTTGACAGACCGTGAGGAGAAAGACTGACCAATTCGTAAGTTAGAGGTCCGTTCCATGCTTAAGGTTGCTGGCATAAAATGGGCAGTGCGCAAGGGCTATGAGCCCATAATTTTAAAGGTGAGTTTTGCAGAAAATACAGAGGGCAAACTGGCCCCATTCGCCAGAGGTGACATTATAAAGGATAGTTCCATCCGCAAGGTTTATCGAGCATCCGTTCCTTATGCTCAAGAGACTCTTCCAGTTGTGGTCAAGATATATAAGCATAAGATTAAAAAGCTTCACGACCTTAAATATCTCCGGGTGCCCAAAGGCATAGCCGAATATCTTAAGGCACGAGAACTTGAAAAGAGAGGGGTTCCCACTCTCTTTGCCCTGGCCGGCGGGGCCAGGCGGCGATATCTTATTCCCATAGAGCACTTTTTTATCTCCCGGGAGATTGTGGGTGGTCGGACGCTTCGTGAATTTGTCAATGAGGATTTTCCGAGTCTGGGTGCGGAAGAGAGGTTTGTCATCAAGCGTAAACTTATCCGGGCCCTGGCTTCATTTGTTAAAGGCTTTCACGAGCGGGGTGTCTTGCAAAAAGACCTTCATCTGAGTAATATAGTCTTTACGCGAAGTAGTGAAGGAGACTTTAGGTTTTTTTTGGTAGATATTGTATCGGTAAAAGTAAAAAGGCGCCTGCGTCTCAGCCAGCGCCTCAAAAATTTGGCCAAGCTCAGCACCCGTTTCAAAGGTGTATCCTCAGGCGCCGATCGCTTTCGCTTTTTTAAAATCTATGCCCAAGGCGATGAAAAAATAGAGAGCCATCTCAAAAAATACGCCCGAATTGTTGAAAAGCAGATCTGGCGTTACCAATCTCATAAGCGCCGCAAATATTTAAGGCGCGCCTTCTCCACCAACCGCTTTTTTGCGAAGGTACAGAAGGGGAGAATAAAGGGGTTTTTTCGCCGGGAATTCAAGACTGCCCATTCGCCTTTCATGCAAAACCCCGCCGCCTTTTTCGACCCAGATAAGGTAAAACTCTTAAAGGCCGGTCGCCGAACCACCGTCGCCGAAGGAAAGATTACCGTAGATGGTGAGGTTAAAGACATAGTCATCAAGCGCTATAATCAGAAGAAGTGGATAGACCCTTTTAAGGATTTATTCCGGCACTCACGAGCCTTTAAGGCCTGGAAGATAGCCAATGCCCTTTTTTATTCCGACTTTCCGGTGGCCTTGCCCATGGGGGTCTTTGAGGAGCGGCGCCTCAGATGGCTGCGGCACTCATATTTGGTGATGGAAAAACTTAAAGCAATGAAGCTGAGCGAGTTTCTGCAAGAGGAATTCGGCCCTGTCCAGGCGAGTGGGGCGAAACCCGACGAAGTCAAGAAAAAAAGAATTATCTTGAGCGCATTGGCCCGGCTTATTCGTCACCTCCATAATCAAGGATTTGCTCATCGCGACCTTAAATTCACCAATATCTTCGTTACCTCCGACTCCCCAAATCCCATTTCCAATACACCTGTCTCATTTTACATCATAGATTATGACGCTTACAGTCTCAACCGGCGGGTCTCTAAAAGGCTAAGAAAGCGAGACCTTTCGCGAATGGAGTTGGCGGCATCTAAACTGGAAGGAGTCGTAAGCCGCACGGAAAGAATGCGGTTCCTCAAGTCATATCTTGCCGATATAAAGCCAGGTAAGTCAACATTTAAGACCTGGGGCCAGGACATTTTGAGACGAGCTGAGAAAAAAGGAAGATGAGCCTTAAGCCAGAATACCGAAGGATACTTATCGTCAAGCCCAGTTCCATAGGCGATGTAATACACAGCCTGCCCGTCTTGACAGAACTGCGGGCCAATTTTCCTGAAAGCCATATTGGCTGGTTGGTGGCCAGAAAGGCCCTGGATATAATCCAGGATAATCCCTACCTGAATGAGGTCTTCATATTTGAACGAGACCGTTGGAGGAGGTTAAAGGATTGGCCTGGGGCCTGTGTGGGACTTGTTCGTCTCTTATGGAATATTCGCCATCAGCGCTTTGATGTCGCTATTGACCTCCAGGGGCTTCTTAGAAGTGGGCTTTTAAGTTGGCTTTCTGGAGCCAAAGTGAGGGCAGGATTTGCCGCCGGCAGGGAGATGAGCCACATATTCTATACTCATCGCATAAATCCGGAAAAAAATCAACATATCGTGGAGCAATACCTTACTTTGCTACGCTCCTTGGGTGTAGAAGCGCAGCCACCGGAATTCAAAATAGTCATTCCGGAAAAGGCGCGGCTACGGGTGCGGAAACTGATTGAAGAGGCCAAGACGGAAGGCGGCGCCATATTGACCGTTGTCGCTCCGGGCTCCAGCTGGCCCACCAAGCGCTGGAAGCCTATGAAGTACGCCCTCTTGGCCCAGGCCTTAACTGCTCAATACAATGCCCGCGTAGCCTTGGTGGGTTCGGCCAGCGAGATTCCACTTACCCGCGAAGTAGAAAGGCAAGCCGGCTTAAAGATGATGAATTTAGCCGGAAGGCTCAGTCTAAAAGAACTTGCGGCTTTATTGGAGATGGCCGATGTCTGCATCGCTGGCGACACGGCCTCCTTACATCTGGCCGTGGCCTTAGGAACACCGATAGTAGGCATCTTCGGCCCCACCAATCCTGCTTACACCGGCCCCTTTGGCCAAATGCACCGCGTGGTATATGCTCGCGTTTACTGCTCGCCTTGCTCCACCCGGAACTGCCAGCGTCATAGGTGCCTTGATGCCATTTGCGTTGAGGATGTTCTGGATAAGATTACAGAACTCGCCCGGGAGATGAAATGGTCCATCTTTTGAGAGTTTCCAGGTATCTCCTGAGGTATAAGGGCCGACTGGCCTTGGGCATGATTTTTTCTATCCTTATCGCTGGCTTTTTGGGTGGTAGTCTGGGCGCCGTCTATCCCTTCCTGCAGGCCCTCTTGGATAAAGAAGGGGCAAAAAGCATCTTGGGGTTTTTAGATAAACTGCCCCGCGTCTTTGCCCCTTGGAAACCTTCCTTGGTAAATTTTGTCGGCAACTACCTATTGGCCGACCGCTTTAAGGCCCTGATTTATTTATGCGGTTTTCTGTTAGTTATGGTTTTTTTGCGCGGACTCTGCGACTTTGCTCAGCGATATTTCACCGGCTATGTTACTACCCGCTCTATAATGGATATCCGAAACGACCTTTATGGCAACTTAATAGCCCTGCCCCTGGGCTTTTATACTGATACTGGGGTAGGTCGGGCTATGGGTCGCTTTACCGAGGATGTGAGCCACATAAGCCGTGGGATGCGTGCCGTATTCACCAACGCACTTAAAGAGCCCCTTAACCTGCTTGTAGCCATCAGTGTGGTCTTTTACATCAACTGGAAGCTGGCAGTAGTTTCTTTTATTACTTTGCCTCTTGTAGGGTTTCTCATCCGTAATTTAGGGAGGAAAATAAGGGTGAGAAGCCGCAAGGCCCTTACCTCCTGGTCCAAATTGGTCTCTATCCTTCAGGAGACCTTTGCCGGCATCCGCGTCATTAAGGCCTTCTCTATGGAACCGAGAGAGCGCGGACGCTTCCAGGATGAAAACCGGAATTTCTTCCACCAGAACATGCGCATCGTGAAGGCCGATGCCATCGTCTCACCGGTTACCGAATTTTTAACCCTGATTGGCGTAATTATGTGCATTCTTTTGGGCGGGTATTATGTGATAAATGCCGGTATGCCAACCGAGCAGTTTTTCACCTTTTATATCGCCCTGGCGCTGGCCCTTGACGCCTTGAAGAAACTGTCTCGCTTGCCCCCGCGCCTGCAGGAGTCTATCGCCGGCGCCGAGCGGGTCTTCAAGTTTATGGATGAAAGGGCGGAAGTTATGGAGGTGCCCGGGGCCACGGCCCTGGAGCCCCTTAAATCCAGCATCCGCTTCGTAGGTGTCTCCTTCGATTACGACCGGGGAGAGAAGGTATTGGAAGATGTCAATTTGGAGGTGAACCGTGCCGAGATGGTGGCCTTAGTGGGGCTTTCAGGCGCGGGCAAGACTACCCTGGTCAATCTCATACCTCGCTTCTACCACCCCACCTCAGGCCACATAGAAATTGACGGCCAGGATACAAGTAAGGTCACTCTTTCCTCTCTGCGCCGCCAAATAGGCATAGTCACTCAGGAGGTAATCCTCTTCAACGATAGCGTTGCTAATAATATCGCCTATGGCAAGCCGGATGCCACCAGAGCCGAGATTGTGCGCGCCGCAAGGTCCGCCAACGCCGACGATTTTATCCAGGAACTCCCTCAGGGTTATGACACGGTCATTGGTGAGCGAGGAGCCACCCTTTCCGGAGGCGAGCGTCAGCGCCTGGCGTTGGCCCGGGCCATCGTCAAAGACCCGGCCATCCTCATCCTGGATGAAGCCACCAGCGAACTGGACAGCGAAAGCGAACACTTGATTCAGGAAGCCCTGAGCCGTTTCGTGCGCGGTCGCACCACCATCATCATCGCCCATCGCCTTTCCACGGTCACCAGGGCCGACCGCATACTTGTCCTTGATGAAGGCCGCATCCAGGCCACTGGCACCCATAAGGAACTCTTGAATACCTCCCCCCTCTACCGTAGACTATATGAGACGCAGTTCTCTCTGGCTCTGGAATCGTAAGTTGTGTTTCGCACCCTGCCCGCCCGAGCCGGGCTTTACGGCCAGGGAGGATGCTTTCCCCGCCCCTGAGGAGTCTCGGGACGAAGGACAGCATCCGAAGGGGCCCTCGTCATCCGCAACGGGGTAATACAATGACGGATGACGGATGACGGATGACGGATGAAAATAGCCCTTTTAGTAAAGGATTTTTTGGCTTCAAGAGGCGGAGCCGAGGTCTTTGCCGTGAATTTGGCCCGGGGCCTTGTGGATGTGGGTCATGCGGTGGATGTTTATGCCGAAAGAGGAGAGCAGGTCTGCGGCGTTCCGGTTCACTTACTGCCTTCTGGGGCCGGGCCGAGATTCTTCCGCGCCCTCACTTTTTCCCGCCGGGCTCGCAAGGCCCTGGCAAAAAACGACTACGATATAGTCTATGCCCTTAACCGCACGGACTTGGGGGACATCTACTGGCTCGGGGGAGGCCTTTATTCCTTCTGGCTTAGCAGACGATTTCCTACACCGGTTCGTCGAGCGCTGGCCTGTATCTTTCGACCTATACATCTGGCCAATCTCTTGTTAGAGCGAAGGATTTTTGATAGCCCCTGTTTCAGCCATTTTATCGGTAATTCCGAGTTGATGCGCCGCCAGTTGATTGAAGAAAAGGGCCTTTTGCCCCAGATGATTTCCGTGGTTTACGCTGGGATTGATCTTTCTCGATTCAACCCCGAACTCTCTTACATTCATCGAGCAAAGGTAAGGAGAGACTTAAAACTGCCGGCAAAAGCGCCGGTAGTTCTTTTTTTGGCCAATAATTACGCGCGCAAGGGCCTGAGGACACTTCTTTTTGCCCTGAAGGCCGCCTCAAGAGAGGTGGAAGGCCTGGCATTAATCGTGGCCGGGCGGGGGAGGTGCTGGCCCTTTGAGACCCTGGCCCGACGTCTAAGTCTTGACCGAGTAGTGCGCTTTGTGGGATTTGACCCCGAGCCGGAAAAGTATTACGGCGCCAGCGACCTCTTGGTTCTGCCCACAAAATATGACTCCTTCGCCAGGGTGAACCTGGAGGCCTTAGCCTCGGGCCTGCCTGTGGTAACCAGTTCGCTTTGCGGAGCCGCGGAGATTGTGAAGGAAAAAGAAACCGGATTCGTCATCGCAAATCCCGAAGATGTATCCGCCTTTGCTGAGAAAATAGTGGAATATTTCACCAGGGCCGATCGAACCAGAATGTCTCAGGCCGCCCCGGGGTCCGTAAAAGAGTTCAGTATAAAAAGGTGTGTAGAGAGCACACTTTCGGTTTTTGAAAAGGTGCTTAAGGAGAAGAGAAAAGTCTTAGGCAGCCGAGGCGCAGGGCTTGAATTGGAAGTGGAAGACTGGGTCGACATCAGAGTAAACGCCCGCTTCTGCCGGCTACTCAAGCAAAATGGCCTGGGCAGTTTCAGAGAGATAATGAACTTTAAGGGCAGAGAGCTCCATAAGGAGGGCCAGGGCCGAAGCGTCGAGGTTATAGAACTCAAGAAATCAAATGAAAGTCCGGTGCGGGCCTATCTCAAAAGAGAGCGCCTTTCCTTTTTACAGGCCTTGAAGCCTATGATTCGGCTTCGCCCGCCCCGGGCGCCTGCAAGCAGAGAGTGGGAAAACGCCCTGCTGCTGGATAAGAAAGGGTTTCCGGTGGCCGTGCCCATAGCCGCGGGCGTAAAGAGGTTCTGGGGCCTGGGGCTGGAGTCCTTCTCCATTACCCGGGAACTTTCCGGATCTTCATCCCTCATAGATTTCATTCCAGAGGTGCTTTCTTCTTTCCCGCAGGAGAAAATGCGCCAGTTTAAGCGAAGGCTTACCAGGAGGCTGGCCCGCTTTTCCCGGATGTTTCACGGCGCCGGGTTTCATCATCAGGATTTTTATCTGGGCCACTTCCATATCTCTTTGGAAGAAGAGAACGATTTTCGCCTCTGGCTCCTTGACCTGCAAAGGGTAAGAAGGCTTCGCCGGCTGAGCCGGCACTTTTTGGTTAAAGACCTGGCGCAACTCAATTTTTCCTCGCTCGATTTTCCCATAATATACGCAACCGATAGGATGAGGTTTTTCAAATTATATCGGGGCAAACATAAACTTGATAAGAGGGATAAACGCTTGATACGGAAGATTTTGACCAAGACCGGCCACATAGCCCGACATACGGATAAGATGTTGAGCCCAGCATCTCAGAGGGCCTGAGATATGGACCATAGCCGCGAGGCACCAGAGGTTTCCCTTATAACCGTCAATTGGAATACCAAAGACCTTCTGCTCCAGTCTCTGGAATCGCTTTACGACACGGCAGGGGATTTGAATATAGAGGCCGTCGTGGTGGATAATGGTTCCTCGGACGGAAGCGTCGAGGCGGTGAAAGCGGCCTTTTCTGAACTGCAAGTCATCGAAAATAAAAGCAATCTGGGTTTTGCCCGGGCGGTGAACCAGGCCCTGGCACGCACCAGCGCTCCTTATATGGTCATCTTCAATACCGATATAATCTTCACTGCCGGCGCGCTTGCAACTATGCTCGCTTATACGAAAGAGAATCCCGATGCGGGGCTGGTGGGAGCGAGCCTCCTTAATGAGGATGGGACCCCGCAGAATTCTTTTGCACCCTTCCCCGGCCTTTCCACAGAACTACTCAATAAGAGTCTCCTTCGGCTACTTTTCCCGCAAAAGTATGCCACCAGGGCCAGCGGAGATGAGGCAAGAGATGTGGATAGCCTCGTAGGGGCGTGTATGCTCCTGCGGCGCAGCGCCCTGGAAAAAGTGGGCGGGCTCGATGAGCGCTACTTTTTCTATTTGGAGGAGACCGATTGGGCAAAAAGGATGCGCAAGGCGGGCTTTCGTGTGGTTGATCTTGGCCGGGCCAGGGTCTATCATCTCCAGGGCAAAAGCGCTGAATCTTTTCCGGCGCGCTCCCGCATAGAATATTATCGCTCTCGTTACCTTTATTTCCAGAAATGGCACAGCCCCGGGGCAAACATAGTCCTCAAAACGGGGCTCATCCTGCGTCTTCTTTTTGAGATTATTTTTTCTTTCTTGGCTAATTCTTTAACGCTATTTTGTTTGAAGAAGGAGCGCCGGCGCCTGGCCGTTCGGGTGCGCATATTCCTCTGGCATCTTGCCGGCCAGCCAAAAGGCTGGGGCCTCAAAGGAGCATAAATTGCGCATACTGGGCATTGACCCGGGAACGAGGGTTGTCGGTTACGGTATCGTGGATAAGGTCGCCGGAGACTTTAAGGCCGTGACCTGGGGAGCCATAAGTGTTAGGTCCTCCAAGGATATGACCGAGCGTCTGCTTGAAATTCATCAGGGCCTGACTAAGGTGATAGAGGAATATAAGCCGGATGAAGTAGCGCTGGAAGGGGCCTTTTTCGGCAAAAGCGCTAAGGCGGCATTAAGGATAGGCCAAGGCCAGGGCGCGGCCATACTGACCGCTGCCTTGTCGGGGCTGCCTGTAACTTTATATGCGCCCAGAGAGGCAAAAAAAGCGGTGGTGGGCTCTGGCAGTGCCTCCAAGGAGCAGGTGCAGCGGATGGTGCAGGTAATCCTGGGGCTAAAAGAACCGCCCAAACCCTTGGACGCCGCCGATGCCCTGAGCATCGCCATCTGCCACGCCCACAGACATCGCGACTGAGTATACTAAATCATAAATAACCGGCAAACCAGGTATAAAATCCTTGACACTTCTTCCGTCAGTTTCTACAATCTCTTGATTTTTTGAGAACGACGCCACGGCCCTTGTTTTCACTTCGCATAAATTAGGAAGGCGAAGGCCAATGGAAGAAAGAGACCAAAAGGTCCTCGAAGCCAGGGTGCGAGGTGATAACTTCGACAAACTGATGTCGGTCCCCAACCCGGCGTTGCATCGCTTTATCGCCGATGCCATCGACCTTTGTGCTCCGGACGCGGTCTTCGTATGCACTGATGCGCCCGAGGATATCGAATACATCCGTCAGCAGGCCATCGCCTGCGGCGAAGAGACGCCGTTAGAGGCGCCCGGCCATACCTTTCATTTTGACGGGCCCCACGACCTGGGCCGGGACAGAGAAAAGACCAAATACCTCGTACCTGCGGAAGACCCACTGAGCAAGGCTCTCAACCAGGTGGAACGGGATGCGGGTTTGCGAGAGGTGCGCGGCCTGCTCAAGGGCTCGATGAAAGGGCGCACGATGATCGTGCGCTTTTTCTCCCTTGGCCCGACCAATTCGGTCTTCAGCATTCCTTGTGTGCAGTGTACTGACTCGTTCTATGTTGCTCACAGCGAGGACCTGTTGTATCGGGCGGGCTATGAGGAGTTCAGGCGCCGGGGTGAGCGGAGCGACTTTTTCCGGATGCTGCATTCGGCCGGCCGACTGGACCAGCGTATGGTCAGCATCGATGTGGACAAGAAGCGCATTTATATTGATTATACTCGCGACACCATCTACAGCGTGAACACGCAGTATGCCGGCAACACCGTGGGCCTGAAGAAACTGGCGTTGCGGCTGGCCATTCGCAAAGCGGACCGTGAGGGCTGGCTGGCCGAGCATATGTTCCTTTTGGGCGCCCGCGGCCCGAACGGACGCAAGACCTATCTGGCTGGTGCCTTCCCCAGCGCCTGTGGTAAGACCTCGACGGCCATGCTGCCGGGCGAGACCATCCTGGGCGACGACATCGCTTACCTCCGTAATCTGGACGGCCAGTGCCGTGCGGTCAATGCCGAATTTGGCATTTTCGGCATCATCCAGGATGTCACCCCCCAGGATGACCCCATTATTCACAAGGTTCTTGTTTCGCCGGGCGAAGTGATTTTCTCAAATGTGTTAGTCAAAGACGGCAAACCCTATTGGCTGGGTATGGGAAGGGAACTGCCCACTGAGGGGATGAACTCCTTCGGCCCCTGGCACAAAGGCAAAACCGACGAAACCGGCAATCCCATTCCACCGGCGGCTAAGAACGCCCGTTACGCGCTATGTCTTGACACCCTGGAAAATGTGGATGCGGAACTGGAAAGCCCTCTGGGGGTACCGCTCGAGGGAATTATGTATGGTGGGCGAGACCATCGCACATCTGTGCCGCTCTGGCAGAGCTTCGACTGGGAGCACGGCATCGTTACTTGCGGCGCCTCGCTGGAGACCGTCACCACTTACGCCACCGTGGGCGAGGAGGGCATACCCGAAATTAATCTGATGAGCATCCAGGACTTCGTCTCCATACCGTTGGGCAAGTACATCCAGAACAACCTGGATTTCGGCAAGAAATTGACCCGGCCGCCTTTGGTCTTCGGCGTGAACTACTTCCTCTCTGACCGTGATGGCCATTTTCTCAACGACAGGTGCGACAAGGCCGTCTGGGTCAAGTGGATGGAACTGCGCATTCACGGAGAGGTTGAAGCGATTCGTGCGCCGACCGGGTATATCCCCAAATATGAAGACCTTCGGCGCCTCTTCCGCCAGGTGCTCGACAAGGAGTACACCCCGCAGGAGTATGTGGCGCAGTTCACCATGCGGGTGCCCGAAAACCTCCGTAAACTCGACCGAGTGGAGAAATTCCACCGCTCGGAGGTGCCGGGTGCCCCGGCGGAAGTATTTGAAATAATCGAGGCTCAACGAGAACGCCTGCGCGCGGTCCGGGACGAGTTCGGCGACTATGTGGCGCCGTTTGACCTACAGAAAGGGCAGGCGCCGTAGGAAGATGAGGAAGGGCCGGCAGAATGTCCGGACGAACGGATATCCACTTGCCTGAGGCCCCGCGGCGGGAACACCCGGATGTCCTTCTTCCGACGGCGGGCGGGCAAAAGGGCCTCAAGGCCGCCATATTTAAGGAAATTTGACTATGAACTACCTTTCTGGACAATTCGCTTTTATGTTTCTTGCTGCCGCTCAGGCCGCGGAGGTCGCGGGAAAGACCGGGGGGCTTTTCTCCTGGGAGAACCTTATTCGCAATCCTTTTTTTGGCCACGCTCATCGGCCTTATCATCAAGGCCTTCAGCCGCGATAGATGCCTCAAGGATTTTAACAAATATCCGGTCGCCCTGGTACTGACCGATAACGAAAGTGCCTGTGGCAGGTGCTCTCTTCATTCTACCGGCCTGGAACTTTTATACGACAAAGTTACTGAAAAAGAAGGCCATCCCGAGGCTTCATTTCTTTTATATAAAAGTGAATACGATAGGATATTTACCGCCAGGCGCTATCATAGTACCCTTACGGAAGAGATGAAAAAGGCCAGACAGCGCATCCTGGAGAAGACCTATCATCCGCGCTTTTTCCGCCGCCTCAAACGCCGCATACGCAACCTCTTCTCCTCGGTCAAGGATGCCATTTTGGAGGCCTTCAATATGGCCTTCGGTCAGATGAAGACGCGATATGGCCAAGATGCAGCACTAAAGTCTCAGGATAAGTATTTGCGCCGGATTGGCACTGAGGCCATCTCTTCTGCAGCCACTTCCTATGACGCGCTTCTGGAGCGGCAGATAGGCAGCAAGGTGGTGGTGGAAGTTACCACACCCGATAAGTCCAAAATATTTTTTACCGGCGTCTTCAAAGAATATACCGCGCGATTTCTGGAGATAATGGATGTGGAAACAAAAGAGGATTTTTCCATAGATTATTCTCTTAGCGGGGAAAAAAGCGAAAGCGGGCTGAGGCTTTCCTTTACCGAAGGACGGCTTGCGGTGAGTAATGATAATCCCTTCTCAGTGCATATCCGGGAACTCATTCAGAAGATACCTCCCGTGCCG
Source organism: Planctomycetes bacterium DG_23 (assembly GCA_001302825.1). Classification (GTDB taxonomy): domain Bacteria; phylum Planctomycetota; class DG-23; order DG-23; family DG-23; genus DG-23. Next base: position 26,340 of record LIZR01000025.1, read on the forward strand.
GGCGAGCAAGAAGGTGCCGAGCCAAAAGAGGTATCCCGGGAAATGCATATTGAACTGGAGCCCGGCGAGCGTGCAGAACTGGAACTTTCGCCCGAAGCCACCAGCCTTTCTATTAAGGCCTTTAGCCAGCGCATCTGTGATATCATCTTCCCCCGGGCTACAGCCATCGTGCGCCACCGCTCGGAATTCAAGGAAGGCTTGGGCCTCAAGGACTTCTTGCCCAAATTCTAATAAGCGTCGGAAATCGGACTTCCGACATCTGAAGTTTTTTGCGTTGACTTAAAGGTGGGGCCTCTATATACTACTTAAAATTTTGGCCAAACAAGAGGTAGCCGGGCCGTTCGGCTTTCATAGGACAAGCTATCCAGCCGGCGGGAGGAGTAAAATTGAACTGGACCAAAAAACATCTTTTAGGTCTGGAGTATCTTTCGGCCGAGGAAATTAACGCCATTTTGGACACGGCCTCATCCTTCAAGGAGGTCTCCACCAGGAGCATAAAGAAGACGCCGGCACTGAGAGGCAAGGTGGTGGTGCTTCTCTTTATGGAGCCCTCCACGCGCACGGCAACTTCTTTTAATCTCGCGGCCAAGCGTCTCTCTGCCGATGTGGTGCAAATCTCCGCCTCCTCCAGTTCCACCATCAAGGGCGAGACCTTAAAGGATACCGCCAGAAACATCGAGGCTATGGGCATAGACATCGTAGTGGTGCGGCACAGGGTTCCCGGAGCGCCGCAGCATCTGGCCCGCGCCCTTTCCTCTTGCGTGATTAATGCCGGTGATGGCTGCCACGAGCATCCCACGCAGGGTCTCTTGGATATATTCACCATAAAGGAGCATTTTGGCAGAGTCGAAGGCCTGACTGTAGGGATTGTGGGCGATATTCTGCATTCGCGGGTGGCCCGCTCGGATATCTGGGGGCTCACTAAACTGGGGGCAAGGGTATTCGTCATCGGCCCGGCAACCCTCATCCCGCCGGATATAACCCAACTGGGGGTTGAAATATCTTACGATTTGGATAGTGTGCTTGAGGAACTGGATATAATCAATATCCTGCGCATCCAGTTTGAGCGTCAGGAGCGTACCCCTTTCCCGTCCATCCGGGAATATGCCCAACTTTTCGGCATAAATTCCGAGCGCATCCAGAGGGCCAAAGAGGGGATATGTATTATGCATCCCGGCCCCATCAACCGCGGGGTGGAAATTACTCCGGAAGTGGCCGATGGGCTGCATTCGGTTATCCTGAAACAGGTGACTAATGG
>LIZR01000159.1 GCA_001302825.1 Planctomycetes bacterium DG_23
GCGGCTCTGGCGGGTCGGCGACTTAAGGTGGCGGTGGTGATGGGCGGGGATTCCCCCGAGCGAGAGGTATCCCTCCATTCCGGCGAGGCCGTGGCCCAGGGCCTTCGTGATGCGGGATGCGAGGTGACAGAGGTTGTCCTGCAGAGCGAAGACTTGAGCGCCCTCAATGGATACGATGGGGATGCCGTCTTCATCGCTCTTCACGGAGGGTTTGGCGAAGATGGCCGCATTCAGGGCCGCCTGGAAGAGCGGGGCCTCGTATATACGGGCTCCGGGCCCGCAGCCAGCCAGCGCGCTATGAATAAGCTTCTCTCCAGAAGTATCTTCGGCAAAAGGGGCGTGCCTATGCCCGGATACATTGAGATAAAAAAAGAAGAAGGCGAGGAAGAGATAAAAAAGAGGGTAGCCGAATTTGGTTATCCCGTGGTGGTTAAGCCAGTGGCCGAGGGTTCGAGCATCGGCGTTTCCATAGTGGAGGATGAGCGACACTTGCCAGACGCTTTGCGACTGGCCTTTAGTTACGGAGAGCAGGCAATAGTTGAGGAATATATTGATGGCCGGGAGGTTACCGTAGGCATTCTGGATAATGAGGCGCTTCCCATAATCGAACTTAAACCCCGGCGGCAGTTTTTTGATTACACGGCCAAATATCAAAAGGGGGAAACGGAATATATAGTGAAGCCGCCTCTTCCTGACGAGATAAGACGCGAAATCAAAAAAGTAGCCCTTGCGGCCTATAGGGCTCTGGGGGCTTCTGGCTTTTCCCGGGTGGATATGATGCTCACTAAAGAGAACCAGCCGGTGGTGCTGGAGGTAAACACCATCCCTGGTTTTACTTCCACCAGTCTCGTGCCTATGGCGGCGAAGGAGGTGGGAATAAGTTTTCCTCAACTTTGCCGAAGAATTGTGGAATTGGCCATTGAGGCTTTTGCCAGAAACAAAGGGGGGGTATAAATGAGCGAGAGGAAATTACCGCTTTTTGTCAAAATTTCTCGTGCAAAAGGAAAAGAGAAGATTAAGAAAATTGGCCTCAGGGTGGGTCTGGCCATTTTCATTCTCATTTTTGGCTGGCTTCTTTTCCGTGGGCTGTGGCAGTATGCCGCCACGCTTCCTCAATACCAGCTCAGTCCGGCTACCGCCAAAGTCACCCGCGCCCCTTCCTGGTTAAAAGAAGATTTTGCTAAAGAAGTAGCTCGGCCTTCGGGTCTGGAGGAAAATTTCAGCCTCCTGGAAAGCGGTATTTCACAGAGACTCGCGGATAGTTTTAGCCGAAATCCCTGGGTTAGAAAAGTGAAATTTGTGGAAAGGGATTTTTCCGGAAAGGTAAGGATAGGACTCATCCTCAGGCAACCGGTGGCTATAGTGCGCAAAGGGGTTGAGTTCTATCTTGTGGATATTGATGGAAGGCGCCTTCCGGGGATGTGGCTGAAGAGGAGAGCAGTGGGCCTTGACCTTCCGCTAATTATTAATATGGAAAAGGGCGCGCCGGAAGTGGGGGAGATTTGGCCGGGAAAGGATGTGTGTCACGGTGCGGCGGTGGCTCATTGCCTCACTTCTTTTGACCTCTCGCAAGTGAATATCACGGCAATAGATGTGGCCAATGTTGGCGGGCGTTTCAGTCCCTACCAGCGGGAGATTGTGCTTCTTACAGATAAGGGGACGCGCATTCTCTGGGGTCGTGCCCCCCATTCCTCTTCTCCCGGAGAACTAACTCCAGCCACCAAGATTGCTTTGCTTCTGGGTGTGGTCAGTAAGGAGGGGGGGCTTGACCATTTGGAATATGTGGATATCAGTATTCACCCCCCGGTGAAGAAATTGCGCGCGGCCTTTCCTTATCAAACCCTCGATTTCACCTTATCGGAATAATCAGTGATGCTAACTGGCCGTATGTGGTAAAGGCCTAAACTTAAAGCACTTCAGGGCTCAAGGGCCGAATTTAAGATTCACGACCCCTCATTAATTTCCATTTTCCTTGACATTAGCGGTTTAGCGTGGTAGAATTTAGCGTGAGATTTTAAGTTATTTTAGTCATTAAAATCTATTCTTTCAGAGCCAAGCAATGGTGAGACCTAATAGAAAGCAACTTTCGGTGGCGAAAGAAAGAGCCATTCTGGTGGGGCTGGTGCCCCCCGGAGAGGACTGGAAAGAAGAACTCCTGAATGAACTGGCGAGTCTCGCCCGTACCGCCGGGGCGGTGGTGGTTGATAAAGTCCCTCAAGTGAGGAGCCGCATTGACCCGGCCTATTATATAGGAAAAGGCAAGGCCGCCGAACTTGCCCAAAAGGCGAGAGCCGCCGATGTGGACACCGTTATCTTTGACAACGACCTTTCCCCGGCCCAGGTGCGCAACCTGGAACAACTCACTCAGGCCAAAGTCATAGACAGAAGTGAACTCATACTGGATATATTCTCAACCCACGCCCGCACCCGTCAGGCCAAGATACAGGTGGAACTGGCTCAATTGGAATATACCCTGCCCCGGCTCAGGGGGATGTGGACGCATCTTTCGCGCTTTGAAGGAGGCATAGGCACGCGGGGCCCGGGCGAGCAGCAGTTGGAGGTGGACCGCAGGATTGCCTCACGCCGGATAAACGAACTTAAGAAGAGGCTCAAGAAAATCGAGCGCCGCAAGGTGAGCGAAGTCACCAAGAGAAGCCCGGAGCTTTCCGTATCCCTGGTCGGTTACACCAACGCGGGCAAATCCACCCTTATGAATGCCCTCACCGATGCGGGGATGTTGGTGGAGGATAAACTTTTCGCTACCCTGGATACGCGCACGCGTCGCTGGGTGCTCCCTGGCGGCAAGAAAGTGCTCCTTTCCGACACCGTAGGATTCATTCGGGGGCTGCCGCATCACCTCATAGCTGCCTTTCGGGCCACCTTGGAGGAGGCGCGTAACGCCGATATACTTCTGCATATAGCGGATTTGGGAAGCCGTCAGGTGCTTCATCAAGTGGCCATAGTGGAAGAAGTGCTTAAGAATCTGGGCTGCAAGGATGTGCCTACCATACTTGTCCTTAACAAAGTTGATATAATGGCCGACCCGGTGGATTTGGAGATTCTTAAGAGAAAATATCCCGAGAATGTGGTCATATCTGCCCTTACGGGTGAGCGGCTTGAGGACCTAAGAGAAAGAATTATTGATTACCTTGAGCGTGGATGGCAACACTTCAGGATTTTCTGCACTCCAGATGATGGACGGGTCCTGGCCTATCTGTACGAAAATGGCGAAGTGCTTTCCAAGAGTTTTGGGAATGAGGAAAATGAATTTTTGGTGAGGCTCCACCCGGATTATGTGGTCGGGCTCAAAAGGCTCAATGGAAGCGTGCGAGTAAATGAATGGGTTCCTTCCGGGCCGAGTCCCTCCTCGCCTCGCTCGGCAGAGCAAAGTGGATAAGAGGAAGAAAGAGGTGAGTAAAAGCGGCGCTTCGCATCCTGAGGATGCTTCCCTCGACCCTGAGGAATCTCGGGACGAAGGGCAGCATCCGAAGGGCGAGAAGGACATACTTTCGGCGGCCTTCTCACTTTTTCTCTGCTTTTGCTTACTTTTCCTTTTCTCACTCACCCTCAAGGCCCGGATAAGCGCCTATGATGGAACCTCCCACCAAGAGGCCATCATAAAGGCTCAGAAGGCTCAAGGATTTCTGGCCAATAGGAAACTGGGCACTGAACTCCAGGGCATCGAGACCCCACATTTCATCATCTTCAGCGATTTTTCCTCCCAAGAGCGAAAGAAACAGGCCGAGACCGCAGAGGTACTCTATCACTCCTTTGACAATGTATTCAAAATCACTGCCAATAGAGATAAGATGTGGGATGGAAAATGTGTGCTGTATCTATTCACAAGAAAAGAGGATTTTTTGAAATTTGCGAAAAGATACGATTATTATGATGCTTCCCAAAGTGGAGGATATTTTCGTATTGAGCAGGGGCAGGTACGGGTAGTCCTCTATCACCCACCACCGGGGCACCCCCGGAGCATAGAGGAAACCCTGGTGCACGAGACTGCTCATGTCTTTTTGCATTTCTACCGCAAAGTAGTGGCCATTCCCAAATGGCTCGACGAAGGCCTGGCGGAATATTTTCGCTTTGAATACAACCCAAAAAGTCCGGAAAAAAAACATTATATGTCCGTGATTAGCAGTAAGGTCAAAAAGCGGGACAATCGCAGCGCCAAGAAAATGATGACCCGTACCAATCCCAGCGGCCCTGATGATATAGAGGGTTATGCTACCGCCTGGAGTATGGTGGAATTTTTGCTCACATATAACAAACACCGCTTCGTCCATTTTGTGAAATTGGTCAAAGAGGGGATGGGGCAGGAAGAGGCCTTGCGCAAGTCTTACGGTGGCTGGAATTATAGGAAGTTTGAAGCGGCCTGGAGAGATTATGTGACGAAAGAATATACTTAAGATGCCACGCGAATTTATATGCTTGTTCAGTTCCTTTATTTTTTTCTCAGATAAATAAAGCCTATAAGAGAGCCAATAAAGATAAAGATGCCGGTTATCTGGGGGGCGCTCAAGCCCCGAATGAAGAGTAGATGGTCACCCCGGAAGAATTCCAGCCCAAAACGCGTGGGCGCATAAAGCATCCCGAGAAGTGCCAGAACCTCGCCCGGACTTTTGCGGTACTTGAAATAAAAGGAAAGAATCAGGCAAATAATAAAGGCGTTAAGCGAAAGATAGATTTGCGTGGGATGAAGGGGAAGATTTCCGTATCGCTCATAGGGGAGACTGCCCGGTGGGAAGAAAATGGCCCAGATAAGATTCGTGGGCTTACCGAAACAGCAGCCGTTAAGTAAGCAGCCGATACGACTTAAACTTAAGGCCAGGGCTAAGGAGGGCGCGGCCACATCCAGGGTTTTTAAAAGTGGCAGTTCCTTCTTTTTCACAAAGATTATGCAGGCCACTACGCCACCGAAAAATCCTCCATAAAAGACCAGTCCCCCTTGCCAGATTTTGAAAACATCCCAGAAACTTCTGTAAGTTTCATAGTTTTGCAGAAAGTGAAATAGCCTCGCCCCTATCACTCCGCCTACGAGCCCCCAAATGCCGAAATCAAGAAAAACCTCTCCGGGTATACCCTCTTTTTTTGCCCGCCAAACGGCTAACCTCCAAGCCGCCAGAAATCCTATGACCACCATAAGCCCGTACCTTTTTTCAAACAACTTTCTCTATTTTATTGCCCTCGCCTACAATGGCCGTCCTGGACTGCCAGCCTTTTCTAATCTCGGCCTCATCCAGCAGGGCGTAAGAAAGGATGATGACTTTATCTCCTATCTGGGCCCAGCGGGCCGCAGGGCCATTTAAGCATATAACCCCGCCATCCTTCTCGCCTTCCATAACATAAGTCTCTATGCGTGAGCCATTATGCAAATTCAAGACCTCCACTTTTTCGCCCGGGATTATATCTACCGCTTCAAGGA
>LIZR01000160.1 GCA_001302825.1 Planctomycetes bacterium DG_23
AGTTACCTTGCTTAGCCAGACGGAAAATCTGGATTCGCCTCTGAAAAATCTCAAATTCTCATAGACCCGAATGAATACCTCCTGGGTCAAATCCTCGGCCTCCTGGCGGTCTTTGAGGATGCCCAGGGCCAGATGGTAAACAAGGGCTTTATGCGCATTTATGAGTGTGACGAAGGCCTCCTTATCCCCGCGTTTTGCCCGCTTGATATATTCGGCTTCCGTAGCCTGCTCCATAAGTGGTCCGCCCCTGCCTTTTATTTTGACACATTTTGAGAAAAAAAAGTTTCATTTTTTTATAAATTACGAGAAAAAATTGAAACTAAAGACGCTTTGAGATTGTCAAGGATTATGAAATAAGGTACATTTTTGTTTGCCTGCAAAAAAGGAGATTTAGAAATGATCGTTGTTTACCAGATAGTGCAGATTATTTTTTTGTTTTGTGGGCCCCTAGTGGTCGCTGTATTCATTTTAGTCTTTCACCACCGGCAGCGAATGGCAATGATAGAGAAGGGTATTGCGCCCCAACCGAAACCGCCGCAGGCACATTTAAGACGGGGTCTCCTACTTTCTTTCATAGGTGGCAGTCTTATTTTGGCTTGGGTCATTTGGTTGCTGCTCCATATACTTAATATCTATTATGTTGAGGGAAGAGCCTATGCTGGGTTTGTTGATGTTGTTAGTCCTGTTTGCTGGTTTAGTTTGCTTAGGTATCGGCATAGCGGAAATCATCTATTATCGCCTCACCAGGCCTAAGGCCGCGCCGCCTGCAGAAGAGAAAGAATCCGAGCCTTCGGGCAGAGGGAAGGATTGATTTCCCTCAGGTTGTACGGGTTCATTCCTGGCTCGGGTCTTCTCTTTTTGGGGGCAAAAGTAGGGCCGGTGAATTTATATTGAAGCCGAGTATCCTCCACTCCCCATCCTCTCTTACAAGTCGGAATGTGGCCCCGCCTTCTGCCTTTTCATATAGCAGGGCGTAATTAAGGGTGATCTGCGTACCTCCCTTTGGCGAAAAACCGTAAAAGAAGTGAAAACCTTGAGATTTCTTCTCCTTCAGGCGGCCTAACCTATCTCCTAAGTGGCCCGCCATCCGCTCAAAATCCTCATATGAAGTTACCCGTTGACATTCCCGGCTGCAAAGGGCATAGGCGCCTTCATAATCCTGAGCGTTGAGTTTTTCAAAGAAAACCGCCACCACCTTATCACCCTCTTTGCGCCCCTCCCAGCCAGACTTTGCACAAGATAGATGTGATACAAAAAATAAAACTCCCAATATGGCCCCGGCAATGGCAAAGCCTCGTCCTCGCAACTGGCCTGCTGATCTCCTTATCTTGCGCAGTGCTACCAGCGAAAAGATTAGCGCCAGTATAGGCCCGATGAAGAATAAAATGGCGCTGAAAATCCCCAGTATCAGGCTGGCGATGGCCCAGCCGCTGGTTTTCTGGGGCACCACTACTACCTCGGGTCTTGGCCTGGTTTCCATATTCTCCATTTTCCCCTCTTTCCCTTTGAGAGGAGGCTATTTGGCCAACCGCGCTACATAAACTTCGTAAATGCCGAAGGCGATGGGGGAATAGCGTATCTCCTGGAAGCCGCTTTGCTGGAGCGCCTCTTTCAAATCATTATTTTGTGAGAAATCTGGGATGGAGCGAGAGAGGAACTTGTAGGCCCCTTTGTCTCCGGAGATTGTGCCGCCGATGAGAGGAACAAGAAATCGCACATAGATGCGGTAGAAAAATCGCACAAGAGGTTTTCGGGGCATACCGAATTCCAGGATTAAGACTTTGCCGCCGGGCCGAAGCGCCCCTTTAATGCTTTCAAGTGACTCCTTCACATTCGCCATACTGCGCAGAGCAAAAGCCACTATCACAAGATTAAATAGGCCGCTTTTGAAGGGAAGATTAAAGGCATCGGCGGCGATAAGTTTAATGTTTGTATGAGCGCATTTCTTTTTTGCTATGCTGAGCATCTCTTGCGAAAAATCCAATCCGATAACCCTTGTGTCTCGCCGGGCAAGCGCAAGCGCCATTGCGCCTGTGCCCGTGGATAGGTCCAGAATTAACTCATTCGGTATTGCGCTGGCCAGATTCCTGTGAAGGTGCCGTAGGCTGGCTCGTCCCTGAGCCAGCCTGCCATCGCGGGACGGGGTCAGGGACGACCCCGACCTACGGTTCTTTACCAAGGCAATGGCAAGAGCCGCGGTTTTCCTCCGCACCCATTTATTCAGCCCCAGGCTCAAAACCCTATTGATAAGGTCGTATTTGGGCGCAATGCGGCCGAACATTGCCCTGATGGCCTGGGAGTTTGTATCACCTTGTAAATTAGGCTCAGAGACTCTAAAGCCCATATTCCGCCCACCGCTCATCAACCAATTTCACAATCTCCTCGGACATCTTTATATCTTCAGGCCACTGGCGCTTGAAGCCCTCTTCTTTCCATTTGCGTGTGGCATCTATGCCCATCTTGCTCCCGATATGCGGCAGAGGCGAGGCATGGGCCAGGGCATCCACCGGGCCTTTCACGAATTCTATGTCCCGTTTGGGGTCGATATTGTTTCCCAAACGCCAAAGCACCTCCTCCAGATTATGCACATCCACATCCGCATCAAATATGCCGATTATGCGGGTGAAGGCCAGTTGTCCTAAGCCCCAGAGGCCGTGCAGAACTTTCCTCGCCGCATAGGGATAGGTCTTATTTATGGAGACGAAGGCCCAGTTCTGAAAAACGCCGAATAGCGGCAGGTTGATGTCCACCATCTCCGGGATAAGCATCTTGAGGAGGGGAAGGAATATGCGCTCGGTGGCCTTGCCCAGGTAGCAATCCTCCATAGGCGGGCGGCCCACAATGGTGGTGGGATAGATGGGGTTTTTCCGGTGAGTGATGGCGGTGAGGTGAAAGACGGGATAGAGGTCCGGCGGGGAGTAGTAGCCGGTATGGTCGCCGAAAGGGCCTTCGGTGCGTTCTTCTTTTGGGTCCACATAACCTTCAAGGATAATCTCGGCGGCGGCAGGCACTTCCATATCGATGGTCTCACATTTGACCATTTCCACGGCCTCCTGGCGAAGAAAGCCGGCGAAGAGCATCTCGTCGGTGCCCGGGGGAAGCGGGGCGGTGGCGGCGTAGGTTATGGCCGGGTCGCCGCCCAGGGCCACGGCCACCGCCATCTTTTTGTCGGCCGCTTTATATTCGGCGTGGTGGCGAGCGCCATCGTGATGGATATGCCAGTGCATACCGGTGGTTCGCTCATCGTAGATTTGCAGACGATAAATACCGGCGTTTCGCGCGCCGTCTTTGAGGCTCCTGGTGAAGACCATGCCCAGGGTGATGTATTTTCCGGCGTCCTCCGGCCAGCATTTGAGTATGGGGAGTGTGGAAAGAGAAGGCGCGTCTTTTTCCACCACTTCCTGCGCAGGAGCGGTTTTGACCATTCGGGGCAAAAAGCGGCCCAGAGAAAGGAGCGTGCCCGCGGCCTTGAGTTTGTCCATAAGGCCACTTTCCGGAGCGACTTGCAGAAGTCCCTCAATGCGGCCGGTAATATCTGAAAAATCTTTTACACCCAGGGCCAGGAGCATTCGCTCCCGAGACCCGAAGGCATTGATGAGCAGGGGCAAATTTGACCCTTTTACATTTTCAAATAGAAGGGCCGGGCCCAATTGTTTGGAGACCCTATCGGTAATCTCGGTTATCTCCAGTTCCGGGGAAACCCGGCCCTTAACCCGCCGAAGTTCCCCTTCTTCTTCCAGTTTGGTGATAAATTCTCTCAGGTCCTCATAGGCCACAGTAATCTCCTTTCGCAAGGCTCATAGCCGGCCTTTCATTATTTTTTCTTTTCCTCCTGAGGCAAAATTTGTTTGAGCAGAAACTCCGTAAGTTTTTCCGGGGATTTGAGTATTCTTTGGGGCGTCTTTCTTATCTCTTCACGAAGTACGGTAGAGGGCAGTTTTTCGACCAGGCCCTTATCCGCAAGGCGCAGGACCAATTCCGGCGGCGATACATAGCGCTTCTTACTCTTAATTTCTCCTTGTTCTATAAGACGGCTGAAATTAAATACCGGAATGCGGGCAAAGGTGACCTCAGGCAGTACTTTGCGCTCCTCGGCAGATAGATTCTGCCACAGGTCCACGCCCAAATCATAATTGAGGTTGCCCAGGGCGTCTTGCTTGCCCACTAAATAAAGGTCTATGACCTTGCCTTCAAACTTCATATCTATGGAGGTGCCGCCGGCAGTGCGAGAGAAATTGAGTATGGCCTCGCTGAATTGATAGGCGGCGAGGTCAAGCGCCGGGAATATCCAGGAAAGATAAGCCGGGGGGTCTTCCCCCTTGAATGTGCCCTGGGTGATAGTCAGGGTGCCCGAGGCCTCAATGGAACTTAAGGTCTGGGGTCTTTCTTTATGGAGACTGCCGGCAAACTTCGTATCCAGCTCCACCAGCCCGGTAAAGTTAATCCAGGTCAAGGCCCGCTTGACCAGGGAGCGCAAGATCTCATTGGCCTGCAGTTTACGAGCCATCAAATTGCCCGCAAAGGAGAGTGGTTCTTTGTTGAAATCCAGATTGAGTTGGCCGCTTGTCTGGCCAGCAAATATCCTGGCCTGGCCTTCCAGTTGCATAAGGCCTTGCGAGAGTTTCGCATCGGCCCTGGCGGTTTCCAAAAAGGCCTCTCCAATGCCCAGGCGGCCCACTTCTGCCTGTAGAGAGCCGCGGGCGGGCTTAAGCCAGTTCTGGAGACTTTTCTCGCCCACGAGTGCTCTGGCGCGCTCAAGCGTCGTTCCGGGAGGTTCAAGCGAAGGCAGAGGCCCGCTCAGGTCATATTGGATGTGGGCCAAGGCGCCCGATTCTTTGCTCAATTTGTCGGCATAGGCAAGGGATAGTTCCTTAAGGTTAAATTCCCCTTTTGAATGCCAGCGGCCATCGCCAAGCGCCCAGTTTGCCTGGCCTTCAAGCGCACCAGTCGTTTTTATCTGCTTCGGCTCTGGAAGGCCTTTTATCATCTGGTACATCTTGTCCGGCTCCACTGCAAGACTTGAGTCAAAGGAAAGACGCTGGCCATCTTTTGCTACCTCTCCCTGGAGCAGGAGTTGGCCGAAAGGTGAAGCGAATTGGAGAGATTCTATCTTAATGGGGGCCTC
>LIZR01000161.1 GCA_001302825.1 Planctomycetes bacterium DG_23
ATAATCCCGCGTATGATAGCCGATTTTATCCAGATATTTCCCGTGCGTATAGGAGACCTCGGTAATGTGTGGGGCGTAGATGATAAGTTCGCCGCCATCGGCCACCACCGGCTCCAGTTTATACATACATTTTCCCGCCGTCCAGATGTCATCGTACATCTCAGGGGCCATAGAGAGCACTTTTTCAAATGCCCTATCTTTATAAATGATATGAACTTTGGCGGACAAATCCGCGGCTCGCGTATAGGCCTCTTCCGGCGCACCTATATATAGACCCTGAAGGCCTCGGCCAGTGACTACCATCGCAAAACATAGCGTGGGGATATTGATAAAGGAGGCGGCCTTATCCACCACCCTTCTCACCGGTGTGTCCTTGGTGCCGTTTATCACCGGATTGGTGATGACCGCGCCCAGCCAGTGGAAGAAATTGAGCACCTCAGGGCCGGAGATGCCAGGGAAGAAATATTTATTCCCCCCGGAAAAACCCACCACCTCGTGAGGAAAGACCGGTCCGCAAATGATGAGGTAGTCGTAATCAAAGATGATGCCATTTATGTCCACAGAGACCTCTTCGCGCATCAGCCCGCCGGAAATTTCTTCTATTTCATCGGCGGTGATAGTGCCCACAGTCTTCAGGGTCTCAGGTTTATCCCAGGTATGATTGAAGATGCTGATTTTGCTGAATTTGCCTTTTCGCTCCTCGGCGGAAATACCGAATAAGTCATTGATTTTGTCGTCGCTTATGGTCGGATGGGTGCCCAGGGCGATTAAGTAATCCATCTTTTGGGGCTTGGAGCCAATGAGGTCGTAGAAGAGTCGAAAGAAAAGCGGCATAGGCGCAGTGCGGGTGTGGTCCGGACTGATAATAAGCACGCGTTTTCCGCTTAAGTTTATCTCCGAAAGGGCCTTGGAGGAAAGTTCATAAACCTCATCATCCGAAAGATTGCCTTCTTCATCGCCCTTGCCCACAACCATACGCCGTCTCCTTTCCCTGAGTCACTAAAATAATTATAACAAAAATGGGCAGGGAAGTCAACGGAGGAAGCGAGCGCCAAGGTTTGTGAACTTGGGTTAAGAAATATTTCAATTTATCCCATTTCTCGAATGAAAAGCGAGAATTTTTCATAATCCGTGACCGCCAGTGCAATGCCCTTTTCTTTTCCGCCTACATAATACATATAGAGTTTATCTTCATAGCGCAGGAGGAATGGGTCGCGGAGGTTGTTTTCTTCCCAGGCAAGTTCGGCAGCGAGCACTTCGCCCCAGCGCCGGAGCGGCCCCCACTCTTCCCAATCGCCTTTAATAGGCAATGTCGCCAGTTTGATGACCTCGCGGTCTGGAGCGGGCTCGGAGTAGGTGGAGTAGAAGTAGGCCAGAATATCGCCAAAAAGGAGAATGGAGGCGTGCCTGATGCGGTCGTATTCACTATCTGCTTCACTGAGGGCAATAAGGGGATTTTGGGGCCAGTGTTCCCATTTTATTCCATCCGCCGAGCGTGCCAGACGGTGGCCCCTTGACATATAAGCCCCGTAAAACATTCCATCCCTTCTGAAGACCCGTAGATAGGCCGCGCTTCCAGGCCTTCCGCTTGCAGAAGAATCCGAACTGAGGATGGGTCCCTGGCCATACATCTTGAATTGGAGGCCGTCTTCACTCCTGGCCAGTCCTGTATACTGTCCCTTGATGCCTTCCGCGTGGCCGTGGAAATACATATAAGATATATTTTTCTCCGGGATAAAGATGAGTTCCGGAGAACTCATATGGTGCGTAAAGCCGGGGGCATCGTTCAGCGAAAATATAGGGTTTTTTTGGTAGGTTCTCCAGGGGCCCTGGGGATGCGGCGCCGTGGCCAGACCAATTCCACCGCCATTATGATGTGGAGCGAAGTAAAGATAGAATCTATCTATCGGGTCTTCAAGGCAAGCGCTCATATCCACGACCGTGGGGAACATTATGGTCTTCCCCCAGGGACAAGCCGTTAGATCAAGAATTGGGGTATTTGTTATTCTGGTAAAAGACGGCATCTTTGTATCCACAGTTTGTTCTCTCAATCTCTTGATTGGCAAATGCAAGCCTCAACGCGCGCACGACACTTCGGACACCGCGGAACTTTTCCTCCACCGGGGAAACCTTGGGCTTCATCAAGTCCGAGAATGACGAAATTAGCGTGTCTCGGGCCTTCTGGTAGCGCGACCTCAACTCCTATGTCATTTCGCCCGGAGACTTTAGCGGCAGAGATGGTGAAGCGTTGCTGGCCGAACATATCGGCAACCTCAGTAACCTGCCAGTCTTGAGGCACATTGAGTTTCACCTCAGCCTGAACTGATTCCCGGTTCTTTTGTAAGGAAACTCCAATAGTGCGTCTTATCCCCGGTTGGAGGACAGGTTCTCCGTGGTAGTGGAGGGTAATTTCCAAATCGCCATCCTGAGCCACTGCAGCAAGAACATCCTGCTGAAGCACGGCCTCAGCCTTTTCATTCCGAAATAGTAAAGAGAGTAAATTTTTGGGCAAGCGTGTCTTCTCAGCGAATCTAACAGAATCGGATTTTTCATCTACGCATTTTTGAGCGATGGCGAATGTCCGTTGGGTAAGTTCGCCGACGGTCCTGGGCGCTTCAATCCCTTGAGTAAACTTGTGCAGGATTATTTCCTCTCCGATGGGGCTTTTCCATTTTTCGGGGATGGATGCGGCGCCTCCAATGATACCCAGAAGCGCTCCTAAAGTAGCGCCTGTGCAGTCGGTGTCGTAGCCGCAATTAACGGCCCTGCAAAGACAATCGCCGAAATCTTTGCCGTAAAGCCAGCCCAACATAATGAAAGCGTGGTTCTGAGGAGCCGAGCAGGGCGAATGGTGACCAAACCAGGTGACGACCCGTTCTCTGGCCTCAGCCCAGGAAATGGCGTTCTCCCGACACCACCGGGCCTCTCTAATCGCTCGAGCAATAGCCGAGCCTGGAGGTATCATCCTTAAGCCAATCTGGATGAGTTTCTCCGGGTCGTTCAGGACGAAGGCTGCGCTTTCTACCGCCGCCCAGAACATTTCCCCATAAGTCCCCTCCCCTCCTGCATGGTCAAGGACGGCATCCTTCCAGGCCATTGATGCGGCAAGTTGGGGGTCGCCTGGGGCTACACAAGCCCATATCTCGCTGCGAATGGGCGAGCCCATCTCGTCCACATAATAGTTTTCAAACGAACCGGATATAGGTGGCCTGAGGCCCCGCTCCAGATTACGCAAACAAAAGCCATACTCGTTCCAGGGATAGGCGGCGAGATGCCGCATCCAATATTCGGCAAAGTCCGCAAGGGTTGGAGTTACCCCCTTTTCCTCAAGCATCTGGAGCCAGACGAGTTGAAAGTCGAGGTCATCGTTGGGTGAAGCTCCTTGAGGCACCGGCGCATAATATTCCAGAGAATTGACGAATTTTTTTCCCTCATAGGGAGCGCCGAGAGTGCCTCCGATATTCTTACCCAGCCACGCACCGTGGACCTTGTCCTGATACTCAGACACTGCAAGTTCAATCTTGTCCATTGCTATCCTACCCCACTTTTTGAAGCCAGTACCTCCAAATGGGTAACCTTACTTCCAGGGCGGTTCTTCAGGCAGGAGTTTGTCAAATTCCGCCAGGAGCGAGGCCTCATATTCTTTGGTATATTCTCCGGAGGTGAATTTGTCTATGGCCTCATCGTGAAACCTCTGCCAGGACTCTTCCTCATGCCCGGGGTTGACCGGGAAGAAAAGGGCATTATTGGCCCTGGCGGCCTTCAAGTCTCCTGGGGCATCGCCCACCATCAATACTCTACCGGGCTCATATTGGTCTCGGGCAGCAAGGCCGATATGTTCGGTCTTTGAGCCCATCTCCTGGCCGGCGATAACCGCCACATATTTGGCTATATCGTGCTCGTGCCATTCCCGCACAAGCGCCTCACAGGGAGTGGCGGAGACCACGATAGTATCGGCCACAGGTGCTAATTTTTCCAGACTTTCCCTCACCCCGGGAAAAGGCGGAACGCCTTTTACTATGAGAGCCACGGTCTCATTTATGGTCTTGGACCAGTCCAGGCACTTGGTGAGTTCCGGGTCGCTGGTTTTCTCCACCTCGGCCTCAAGGGCGGGATTGCCCAGTTTGGTCTCTCGCTTCGTCCAGGCCTTAAGCGATGGAAGTTCCGGGATGTGCACATCGCGGCGCTGAACCTCCTCCCGCTCACGCAAATAATTCATCACATATTGTAAGGCCAGAAAGCGGTTGCAGCCGCGCAGTTTGGAATAAAGATTGACGAAATCCCAGGCCTCCCGGGCATATTTGGAAACCGCAGCGAGTTCCCATTTCCAGATGGTGGTGGGGCAGAAGCATTCCTTGTGCTTGGGCTCCATAGTATCAAAAGCGCAGCCATCGGAATCAATGCCCACGAAAAAATCTTTATCGCGCTGGAACTGCTTGAGCGGCGCTTGCGCATCTTCCGTCATCCTTACCTCCTCCCTTAAGTTAACTTAACCGCAAAGAACGCAAAGAGCGCAAAGAAAACAAAGAAACAAAAAAATAAACTAAAGAAAACGGCTCACATACTACACCGTCATATAAAAATTTAACTGCGAAGAGCACTAAGACAACAGCGCTGCTCAGAGACCTAATACCACACGCTTTATGCCATCTTTCATAACTGGGACATTGAAATTTAGCAGCAGCCCAAGTTTGAAACCCGTGAGTTTCAGATAAGTTAAAATCTGAGCCTCGTGGAGCCGCAAAAGTGTCTCCTGAGCCTTAATCTCTACAATTACACATCGGTCAACAAGCAAATCAACCCGATAGCCACAATCCAGTTGCTCTCCCTTATACACTACTGGAAGTGGTTTTTGGCGCTCGAAAGGGATGCCCTGCGAAATTAATTCGTAGGCCAGGCACGCTTCATAAGTTGATTCCAGAAGTCCAGGCCCTAAGGCCCGATGTACCTCAATGGCTGCTCCTATGACTATGTTGCTCAGTTTGTCTTCTTTTGTCACTTTGCGTCCTTCGCGCTCTTTGCGGTCTAATCTTTTACACACCACTAAAAGCGGAAAAGCCGCCGTCAATAGGCACGGT
>LIZR01000162.1 GCA_001302825.1 Planctomycetes bacterium DG_23
TGGAGGATTTCATCCTGCTTGGCCTGGGAGGCATCGCCGCCTGCGGTGAGGGTTCTCGTCTCATAGGACCAGACCTCAGAAGCCGTGCCGCTTCCGCCCCAGGCCGCATCTCCCCGGTCTCTTATGGCCTCCAGAGAATCAGTATCGCGGTCAAAAGTGCCGGTAGTGGTCTTTTTCATTTCGTCCAGGTCCTGGAGGATTTCATCCTGTTTGGCCTGCGAGGCATCGCCGCCTCCGGTAAGGGTCCGGGTAGCATAAGACCAGATGTCGGAAACGAGACTGCCGAAGGAGGTGAGGGTCCTGGTGCCGGCATTCCAGATGTCGCTCACCAGGGTGCCGAAGGAAGTAAGCGTCCTGGTGGTGTGCTGCCAGACCTGAGAGGCGGTGAGTGCCCAGGCCGCATCGCCGCGGTCTCGAAGGGCCTCCAAGGAATCCGTGTCGCGGTCGTAGGAGCCGGCGGTCTTCTGCTTCATTAGCGTGTGGTCATCAAGGATAGCCTGTTTGTCCGAAGTAGCTTCAGCGCGGGTAGGCGGGTCGTAGTCCGCCAAAGCCTGGTCGGCCTGCGTTTTTACATCGGAGGTAGATAAGTCGTTAAGCGCAGTGATGGCCTTATCCAGATGGGAGCCGTCGATCTTGTCCGTGCCCGGGTCCTGGAGGATGTCCGCAGGGCTGGCCTTAGTATCCACGGCGGATTTTATGGCGGAATTTCCGTAAGTGCCGTGATTTAGGATGTCGTAGGTATCCTTTTCTATGTTTTCCACGATGTCTATATGGCCGGGGAAGCGTCTGGTGCCCGAGGCATAAACTTCGTATGCGAAGTTCCCGGCGGTATCCAGTTCGGTGGCGGAAAACTTCACGCGATAGAAGCCGTCGCCAATCTCCTGCCAGTCGCTTGCGGACATAGTTTTGGTGGCAAAAGATGTGGCGCCTTCCTTGGCATATTTGACGGTGACATCGGAATAGGTCTTGCCGGTCTCCGGGGTCTTGCCATCGGTATCATCCACCAGATAAACCGGCGCCCAGGCCTCAACGCTCTTTTTCCTTTCCATTTAGAAACCTCCAAATCTTCTTAGTCCCAGGGGATTCAGTCTTATCGCCTGAACTACCGCAGGGGTGATTTTTTGCTCATCCTGCAGATAGATTTCGTCAAACCAGAATTCATAGGTGCTGCTCGGTGTCCCGCCCATATAACCACAGCCGGCATATAAATTACTCCAGTTAGTGCTGGGCATTGTGTCAATACCGGAAACCTCTATTATTCTCCCGCCATTCTGCCACAGTTCTATCTGGCCATTGGTGTCGTGCGCATAGATGTAGAGTTCTATCCCCACCCACTCATTCAAGGGAACGGCGATAGGAGAGGCCTGGTCGTGCCAGGCGGCGTTTAGGGCATTATAGACCCGGAGCTCTTCGGCATCGTTGATATGCACCCTTATGGACTGGTAGGGACTTCCGGTCTGCTGCGGATAAAGAATGGCCCAGTGGATGCCGCTATCGACATCAAATCCCGTGGGAAAGAAGAACCATCCACTGGCCCAGATATTGGAACCAGCGCCCAAATCCATAATGTTATAATCATAGCAGCGAGCCTTGCCTGAACTTTCAATATGCACCTTGGCCGAATATGTCCCTGCCTTGGCCCGCACGCTGGAGACGGCAATTGAATTGCCCGTGCCCGAGGCCTCGGTCCCATCCCATTCGCTAAAATCGCCAGTTTCAAAATGATATTCACCGTATATCGGCATTTAGGGTATCTCCCACCAGTTATCCGGGACTTTCACGCCGTCCTCCACAACATTGAAGGCCAGTTCCAATGGCTCCTTGGAAAAACAGTGCACCCGGACCTGGCAGTCGGGAATAGAAAAGCCGCTCTCCAGGACCAGGTTAATCGTCTCTCTGGACGCATTTGGATTTGAGGACATATGGGTTTCCAAATCGCCTAAAGAATAGCCGTGAGTCCTCCCCAGACTATCCACAGAGTAGCCCAGCCGATTATGCTTTAACACGGCCAGTTCTTTTATGCGGGGCATCGGCAGCCTCCTTCAATTCGTTTGCCGTCCGCATACTCCAGACGCAGTTTCTCCCACATCAGGTGTGCGCGCACGGTTCCGGCCACTCTGCGCTTATGACGCCGGTAGTTGTACAGAACTTCGGGAAGATAGCCGAATTTAAGGCCGAGACTATCGGCGCGCAGAAGCCACTGGGAGTCCATAACCCCCAGGTAATCCTCGTCATATGCGCCCACTTTTCTGTACACGAATCTGCGGGCCAGGATGCTGGAAGTAGCCACCCAGAAGCGCTCATCGTTCAAATACTTCTCTTTATCCCAGGGGCCGGTGTCAAGGGGCCTCGTGGTCTTAAAATCATCTTCACTTATGAGCGAGCCGGTATAAACCATATCCAGGGCCGGGTCACGCCAGAATTCTTGCAGGGAACGCTCTATGCGGTGCTCATCGGAAAAATCATCCGCATCCTGCTCGGTGAAGAATTCGCCGTTTGACATAGCCAATCCGGCGTCCCTTGCCCGGGCGTAGCCCTGGCGATGAAGATATAAGGTACGAATGCGCCGGTCCCGGGCATTATATTTCTCTATGACCCGGTGGGAATCGTCCCGCGATCCATCGTCCACTATGATGAGTTCCAGATGGGGATAGCTCTGGCCCAGGATACTTTCAATAGCCCGGGCGAGGTACTGGCCGTAGTTGAAATTGGTCATAATCACGGAAACCAGAGGCCGTCTGGCGTAGCGGCTTATCTCCGTGTGCCGCACGCCCCATTTCTCGCGGAAAATCTTTTCCGTCTTCTTTTGCAATGGGAAGCGGCTCTCGGCAAAGGATGAGCCGGTGCGGTGATGCACAAAGGCAGAGGAGACCACCAGGGGAAAGCCGTGCCTCAGAATTCTTAAGGAATAGTCCGAATCATCGCCGCCGTAATAGATGAAGCGCTCATCCAGAAGACCCACCACTTGCAGGAGGCGTCTGGGGATATAGGCAGAGAACATATTAATGGTATTTTGGGTGAAGACCTCGGGCCCCGGCCCCCAGGAGTCCGGATTTCCGGCTTCCTTAGGTTCGGTGCGCGCGCCGATAAGCACATTTCCCCCGAAGTGGCTGCAGACCTTGCGCATACAATCCAGCCAACCTCTGGTCACCTCGGTATCATTGTTGAGCAGCACGATGTCATTTGCGGCTGCGGCAGCGGCTATACCGATATTGCTTCTGCGGGCGAAGTTGAATTGCCGGTCGTCAAGTATCACGCGGCCCTCTTTTTTTAACCAGTCAGGAAATGAACATCTTTTATCGGTTACGAAAATTAACTCGTAGTTCTCTGTGTATCTTCTTACGGCCTCTACCGCCCGCCGGGTGGCCTGGGGCAAATCCGAGACACACATTATGATACTTACCTTGGGCTCAGATGCTTTAAGGGGCTGAAGCAAAGGGAGGTCAATCTCTTTGCCGGTTAGAAAAGTTGCTTGTCGCTCGTGCTCGGCGCGCTGACAAACTTCCTCAAACAGGATCTCATATTTTTGGGCGATTTCTTTGAGGTCGTAGCGGGCCAGGATACGCTGCCGGGCCTTGCGGCCCATTTCTGCGGCTTTTTCCTCGTCCTCCAGGAGTGCCAGAACCTTCCCTCCTGCACCCTGGTCATCATCCACATCCACCAAGAAGCCGGATTTGCCCTGCTCAATAAGTTCCCCCAGCCCGCCGACCCTTGTGGCCACCACCGGCAGCCCACAACTCATCGCCTCCAGCACGGCCAGGGGCATCCCTTCCGATTTGCTGGTGAAAAGAAAGACATCCAGAAGATTTAGCCACTTGCCCACATCTTCCCGGTGGTGGGTGAGGATGATGTCCAAATCCTTTTCGGCCATAAGTTCCTCTAACTGGCGCAGGTAACTCTCGTCGCCCTTCGCCACATCGCCTATGATGATGAATAAGATATTCTCGTATCGGGCCTTAACCCGGGCGGCGGTGCGAATAAACATCTCCAGATTCTTCATTGGCACTATGCGAGAGCAACTTCCCACCACTTTGGCCTTTTTTCCGGGCGGCGTAAATTTTTCCGTATCCACGCCGCAGGGGATGGCTTTTATGATGCTGGCTTGACCGCTATGGGCTGTGGGGCGCTCGTTTCTTATGTGCTCTTCCAATGTCTTATGCACGGCAATCAGGGCATCGGCCCTTTCGGCAGATGCCTGGTCCCTTTTGGCCCGGCGGCGTAGCGGGCCATGTCTCAGACTGTGCCAGGTGTTCCAATCCCTTATGGAATGCCAGGTCTCCACCACGGGCAGGGGGACGCGGGCCTTAATCTCCCGGCGCAGGCCCTCTTCAATATTGGTTAAGTGAAGCACATCCACCCCTTCTTCTCTAACGATGCGGGCAATTTCCCAGGCCTTTTCACCCCGCGAGAGGCCCGAGAGACTCCGCACATACGAAAAAGTTTTTTGCATCCGGTTAGAAAGCCTTTCCTCTTCGGCGCACTTTGCGGCAAGACAAAGCCCGCACCTGGCCGAAATCTTCCCCGCCACCTCCGTCGCCAGCCTTTCCGCACCGCCGAGGGAACGTCCGTTAAAGACAAACAGTATGTTAAGGCCGCTTTTCATAATGCACTTATCCTCAACCCGTGCCGTAGGCGGGCTCGTCCCTGAGCCCGTCCTGTTGGCCCGGTCAGGGACGACCGGGCCCTACTGAGTGCAGCATCTCCAGCGCCCGCTTGACTACGCTTGCCGGCGAAATGGATAGCATACATCTACCTACACCGAAGCATCTGAAGCCGCGCTCGGATGCATAGTAGCAGGGCATCCCGCAGCCCACTTCCTCGCCCACTTCCGGGCGCCACAGTAAATCGGCGAGGGGATAAAATCTCAAGGTGGTCTGGGGGTTGGTGGGCCCGAATAAGCCCAGCGCCGGCGTCTCCACCGCCGCAGCAAAATGCACCAGCCCGCTATCCGCACCGATGAGTAAACTGCACTCACCCATCAGCGCGCCCACCTCCCTTAAACTCAAGTCTTCGGCAACTGCCGCGCCCTCCGGCAAATCTTCTATCCTGTCTCTTGCGAATATCAA
>LIZR01000163.1 GCA_001302825.1 Planctomycetes bacterium DG_23
CGGGTCTTTAAGGTCACAGTGTGGGAATCAACCGGTTCTGCGGCGTCATATAGTGAGGAGTGAGAAAAAAAGTGGCAGCAAGACTTCAGATTGCGCTTGATTTTACCGAGATTTCCCGGGCCATGAAGGTGGCCCGGGCCGTGGCCGCTTCCGGCGCGGACATCCTGGAGGCCGGCACGCCACTCATAAAATCCGAAGGCCTGGACAGTGTCCGTGCTCTGCGTAAGGAATTCCCCCGTCTTCCCATAGTGGCCGACCTCAAGACTATGGATACCGGCCGCATTGAGGTGGAAGCGGCGGCAAAGGCCGGCGCCAAGGTGGCTATCGTTATGGGTGCGGCATCCGATGCTACTATTAAAGAGTGCATTGAGGCCGGAGAGGCTTACGGCATTGAAATCGGCGTAGACCTACTGGGTGTGGCCGACCAGGTCAAACGGGCGAGAGATGTGGAGAAATGGGGAGCCCATCATATCGGTATCCATACCCCTATTGACGAGCAGATGCAGGGACTTGACCCATTTGGCCTCCTGCGCGAGGTGCGGAAGGCCGTTTCCATACCCATAGCCGTTGCCGGGGGGATAAATTCCGAGACTGCCCCGGAAGCGGTGAAGGCAGGAGCGGACATCATCATCGTGGGCGGGGCCATCACCAAATCCAAAGACCCGGCCCAGGCCACCAAAATCATAAAAAAGGCGGTAGAGACCAAAACCGCCATTAAAACCGACCTTTATAAGCGGGTCACCGAAGCCGATGTGCGCAAAATCTTATCTCAGGTCTCCACCGCAAATATCTCCGATGGCTTTCATCGCCTTCCGGGCCTCGTAGGGATTAATCAGGTAGTAGAAGGCACTAAGGCCATAGGGCCGGCGATTACCGTGCGCACCTATCCCGGGGACTGGGCCAAACCGGTGGAGGCCATTGACGAGGCCAAAGAAGGCGAGGTCATCGTCATAGATGCGGGGGGCTTGCCGCCGGCGGTCTGGGGCGAACTCGCCACTCATTCCGCGGTAGAGAAGAAACTGGGCGGCGTGGTTATAGAAGGGGCCATACGGGATGTGGCGGAGATAAGGGAACTTGAATTTGCGGCCTTTGCCCGGCTCATAACACCGGCGGCGGGCGAGCCCAAGGGATTTGGCGAGATAGGTGCGGCACTCAATATAGCCGGCGTCACCATCCGCCAGGGCGATTGGGTGGTGGGCGATGCAGACGGCGTGGTAATAATTCCCAAAGAGCACCTTACCGAGATTACCAATCGGGCTATGGAATGGCTGGAGAAGGAAAACCGCATCCGCCAGGAAATCGTGGAAGGCAAAACCACCTTAGCCCAGGTAATGGAACTTTTGAGGTGGGAGAAGAAATAACCGAATGCTTATTGTTGGCGAGAGGATAAATGGGACGCGGGAGGAAATTGCCCGGGCCATCTCCGAGCGGGATGGGGAATTTATAAGAAATGAGGCCCGCACTCAGGTGGATGCCGCAGCAGCGATGCTGGATGTAAATGCCGGGACCACTCCCAAGACCGAGGCAGAAGACTTAAAGTGGCTGGTGGAAGTGGTGCAGGGCGAAGTGGATGTGCCCCTGGCCATTGACAGCGCCAATCCCGAGGCGCTGGCTGCCGGGCTTTCCGTGCATAAAGGCTCCGCGCTAATAAATTCCATCACTGCCGAAGAGGAACGCTTTCGGGCCGTGTTGCCCTTAATCAAGGAATTTGACGCCTCGGTGGTTGCGCTCACTATGGCCGGGGGCATAATGCCCGAAAGTGCCGAAGGGAGGCTGGCCATAGCCCAAGACCTCATCCAACGCTTTGCGGTTGCGGGAATTCCACAGGAAAAAATTTATTTTGACCCTTTGGTGCGCCCGGTGGCCACGGAAAGTGCCCAGGGCCGAGCCGTGCTTGAGGCGGTAAGGCAAATAAAAGAAAAATTTCCGGAGGCCCGCACCATCTGCGGGCTATCCAATATCTCTTTCGGACTACCCCGGCGGGGGCTATTAAATCGCACATTTTTGGCTATGCTGCTGGCCTCGGGGTTAGATGCCGCCATCATAGACCCCACGGATAAGAGGATGATGGCCGCAATTTTTGCCTCCCGGTCCCTTCTGGGCCAGGATGAATATTCTCTTAAATATATAGATGCCCAACGCAAAGGGCTCTTGAAATAGAGAACATTTTAGGATATAATTATACCAGAGGGAGGGAAATTTATGAGATGCCAGATTTGCAAGAAAAAAGTGGCTACGGTTCACCTGACCGACCTGGTGGCTGATGGGGAGAAGAGGGAACTGCACCTTTGTGAAGAATGTGCTCAGGAGAAAGGCGTAGCCCTTAAGGCCCAGGAAACTACGGTAGCGGACATCCTCTCGGCCATCCTCAGTTCCAGCCAACTGGCCAAACAGCGCTCAGAATTTGCCAAGGTAAGCTGTCCGGCCTGCGGGATAAGTTATAGCGATTTTCTTTCCTCCGGCCGCCTGGGTTGCGGAAACGATTATAATGTCTTCGATAAGGCCCTTACGCCTTTTTTAGAAAAGGTGCAGGGCTCCAGTCGGCATACGGGCAAGGTGCCCTCCCGGGTGGGGGAGGATGTGGTGAAGACAAATGAACTGGTAAGACTGCGTCAGGAACTGCGCCAGGCGGTGGAGAAAGAGCAGTATGAAAGGGCGGCCCAAGTGCGCGACCGCATCCAGGCCTTAGAGAGGAAAGGCTATGCAGATAAATGACCTGCTGGAAAACACGGGCGAATGGCTGAAGGGTCAAGGCGAGGATGCTGATATCGTTATCTCCTCGCGGGCGCGGCTCGCTCGTAATCTGGTGCAATTTCCCTTCATCTCCCGGGCTACGCAGGCGCAAAGAAGGCGGCTGGAGGAACTCCTGCGGGATACCATCACCACTGCCTGCGCCGACGCTAACCTTTCTTACTTTCCCCTGGCCGAGGCTTCCGCCCTGGACAGCCGTGTGCTTATGGAACGGCATCTCATTAGTCGGGAACTGGCCGAAGGCAAAGGCCCTCGTGGGGTGGCCATAAGTCCGGACGAGACTATAAGCGTAATGGTCAATGAGGAGGACCATCTGCGCATGCAGGCCATCCATTCCGGGCTTGATTTGAAGAACACCTGGGAAGAGATTAGCGGGATAGATAACGCCCTGGAGGCGCATCTCAATTATGCCTTCTCGCCCAAACTGGGGTATCTCACGGCCTGCCCCACCAATGTGGGCACCGGACTTCGTGTATCGGTTATGCTGCACCTTCCGGGTATGGTTATTACCAAGCAGATAGAAAAGGCCTTTGAGGCGGTGACCAAGATGAACCTGGCGGTGCGGGGGCTTTATGGGGAAGGGACGCAGGCGCACGGCGACTTCTATCAGATTTCCAATCAGATTACCCTGGGCAGATCGGAAGAGGAACTTCTGGAAAGCGTGGGCGCGGTGGTTCCGGCATTAGTCACATATGAAAGGATGGCCCGCCAGACACTCCTCAAGGAAAATCGCCCCACCGTGGAAGACCGCGTGTTTCGCAGCCTGGGTGTTTTGCAGAACGCTCGCATCATCAGTTCACAGGAAGTGCTTCTACATCTTTCCTCCTTAAGGATGGGCATAAATCTTGGGCTCATCAGCGAGATTAAGCCTGAAGTAGTAAATGAACTATTCATCCTGGCCCAGCCTGCGCATCTACAGAAACTGGAAGGCCGTGAATTGGGGGAACACGGGCGTGATATCGCCCGCGCAGGTTTTATGCGCAGGCAACTGGGGATGAATTAGCCCAGCCACTTCAATTTCTCTTTCAGGCGGCGTTCCACTTCCGGCGGAACAAAAGAACTCAAATTGGCACCCAGCGATGCTGCTTCCTTTATCAGGCGTGAACTCAGGAAGGAATAGTCCTGACTGGCCATAACGAAGACCGTTTCTACCTCCGGGGCAAAGGTGCGGTTGGTTAAGGCCATCTGAAATTCATATTCAAAATCGCTCACCGTGCGAATGCCTCTCAGAAGCACATTGGTTTTCTTCTTGCGCACATAGTCAACCACCAGGCCGCTGAAGTGCTCCACCCGCACATTTTCAAATTCTCCAGTGAGTTCCTTAATCATCTCCAGGCGTTCTTCGACGGTGAAGAGAGTCTCTTTGGCCGGGCCTTTAGGCCCTATGGGTGGGAGGCTCTCGGCCACCGCGACCACCAGTTCATCAAATATCTTGCTTCCCCGACCTATTACATCCAGATGGCCGTAGGTAATGGGGTCGAAGGTGCCCGGATAAACGGCTGTGCGCATAGAGTGCTCCTTCTCAGTAGGGGCGAAGCCCTGCGACTGTCCTGTAGCGGCGGCCAGGAAGGCCCTGCGGGTAAAGGTTAAAGGAGAAGATGGTATCGTTTCTTCCCGGGGCCACGCCAAATTCCATCTCCAGAATCCAGCGATGCAAAATGCGGGTGAGCAAAATCCGCTGGCGGGTACTGCCACCTCCCTGAAAATCATACTGGCTGAGAACCCCCAAGCGCCATTTCTCGCTGATATTGTAATCGAGCGCGGCGGTAAGAGCAGAAGTTCCGGCCATGCGGGAATAGCGATGTCCCAGATATGCGGCATAAAGCGGCGAGCGGTCCAGGCTCACCCCGATATTGAAGACATTTATATCAAAGGCGTCGGCAACATCAATTTGGGCCTCAGCGAGAAGTGTGGTGCGGTCGGTAAGTTGCGCCTCCAGGTCTAAATTGAGGTCGGAGAAATCATCGCCGAAATTATCCCGGGCGGCATTGGGGAAATAGTCTATCTCGGCATCCAGGATAAGAAAATCAACTACGCTCTCCTGGATACGCCCGTGACGGTCCACGCGGCGGCGCTTGGTCTGGAAGCGCTGCCTTAGTCCCAAGGAAACTATCTCGAAATTCCCCATCATATCCACCGCATCAAATTGATAAAGGGAGATAGGGCTGGTGGAAGATGTGCGGTAGAGAAGGGTGATATCCGGCGTAACTATATGGCGCAGACGATTTATGTCAAAGGTGCGATTATATACATCATAAATTCGCCAGAGAGGTGGGTAGAGGCTGCCTATCTGCGCGGGGTAGGAAAGCTCACTTTCCAAATCCACTCTCCAGGCGGCCTGCGCAGGAAGCCCCAGAGCGTCAGCCGGCCGCAGCCTCACTCTGGCTGCCTCCCCCCGGGAGTGATAGGTCAATCTATCTCCCCATAAGGGTTGCCCAATCACATAATAGGCCAGCTGCGGCAGATATTCCGTGCGGGTGAAGAAATTGTTCAGCCTAAACCTATAAAGGATGGTCACCGCACGAATGTCCCCCTGTCGCTTAAGATAGACGATATTCTCCTGCACCTTCCCCTCTTTGAATTCTTCCTCAAAGTATTCCCCGAGGAAAGTGGGGTCCGAGATGCGGGAAATCTCTATATCCAACTGCCAATCATCCGGGAGAAAGGCGCGCTGAATCCATTTTATGCGATAGCGGTCGCGGGTTGGCGGAATGACCCCGCCTATGTCCGTGCCCCGGTCGTGGATATAATAGGCCTCAAAATATCCCCAGGCTTCAGGTCGGGCGTAGTCAAAAATAAGGCCCACGCCAGGGCCTCGCTTGCCGTAGTAATCCAGCCTCAGGTCAAGGTCGCTCCAGGCATCCATATCCCGGGTAAGAGAGCTTCTTTCGTGCAGGCCGAAATCGTAGAGGTCCCAGATAGTCTCCGCGCTGTGGCCCATACGGCTGGAACGAAAGTATTTGGCCTTTTTCGCAAGATAATGGGTCTCCTCTATATCCCGGGAAAGTTGATACCAGTAGGCGACAGGTATGTCATAGACCAGGGCCACATTATGGCGCGTGGTAGCGCGGTGCCAGGGGCCCTCCTCGCCGGGCGGTGCCGGCCGTTCCACCACCTTGAGGTCGCGGGCACGGAAGTGGAAATGGGGACGGCCGAACTCACAGGTGGTGAGCGTGCAATATTTGCCTTCAAAATGGCCGCGGTCCAGTTGGCGCATAACTACAGCCCGATAATAAAGATGCATTTGGCTGTCCTCGTTGTATGTGTCCAACCGGGCATCGATGATGAGGGCTTGCTGCTGGGCCACATCGTAATATATGCGGCTGGCCCGGATGATATCGCTATCCTGAAAGACGACCACATCCCCTTCGGCGTAGATGCGCACCTGCGCCTCTTCTGCAGGGGCTCCGGCAGCAATAGCCGCTTCCTCAGCCCAGACCACTATACTTTCCGCTTTTATCTCCACCGGACCGCTCACCGCATCCACACCGCCGGTAATGAGGCTTATACGCTCGCCTTCCTCCACCCAGGATTCAAAATCAAAGCCGTCTGAGTCTATGGGGAATAGTTGAAGAGGCGGCCTGGTCGGAGGCGGAGCAACCAGGGTCCGGGCCTCAGGGATAATCTCTGGCTTCCTTCTCGCTTCTAACGCTCTTTGGTAGAGGGCGCTCATTTGAGGCTGCTTGAAGTAGTTTCTGCGGCCCAGGACACGCAAGCCGCGCCGGCTTTGGAGAGTAAAGAGGGCCTTATCCAGCTCTCGGAGACTGGCAGCCTCACGGATTACCACCTCGCCTTCGGCATAGGCGAAGATGGTTACCACTTTTTGCGTGCGAGCACTTGTCTCGTCCAGCCAGATTACAGCGGAGTGCGCGTTGATGGCGGTGGAACCTTGAGTTATTTGCAGGCCTTCGTGGACTACGAAGACCCGGGTAGTCTGCTCAAGCCAGATATCCAGAACCGGAGCCGAAATTTTAATCTCCTCCTGGGACACCTCCTGTGCCCGAGCAAAAGGCAAATGAACAGTTGAAAAGAGGAATATCAGGGCGCTCGTGAGGAGGAAAAGATGAAATGCGTTTGTGTCGAATCGCCATTTCCCCCAAATCTTTTTACCGCTCGCCAACTCAGTTTCCTTTCTTTAGGAACGATGCTATTTCACCGCAAATTATATCCATTTCTTCTTC
>LIZR01000164.1 GCA_001302825.1 Planctomycetes bacterium DG_23
TCTTCTACCTCCCAGCGCCATTTATCCTGCTCATCAAGACGCCTTATTTTCTTCAAGGCCCTTTTAGCACGGGGAATTCTGCCCATTTGCCTATATATTTCTGCGGTAAGCAACCGAGCCTCCAAATCGCTTGAATTAAGCCTTAAGAGCCGGCGCAGTTGCCTCAAAGATTCTTCATATTCCCCTTGCAAATATTTTTCAAGTGCGCATCTGTAAAGGTCTTCACCTTCTTTTTGCCACAACATTTCCTTGCGCATAATGCACAAGTTATCCAAAATGGCATAAAGCCATATAAGGAAAGCCACCAGGCCAAAACAAAGCTTCTCAGAGAAAATTACCGGCCAGATGAAGGACAAAAACACCGCCCCCAGGGAAATGCCAAAGCATAGGGCAACAAAGATTCCCAGAAAAAAGCGCCCCAACAATATGTGGCCAACGCCCGGGAAAGGAATTGAGATTACCAGCGGCAAGCGCCGCATAATATTTCCTCTTTTTGCTATAGAGATGACCGAACATCCAGGATATTACTTTTGATGTGCCGAAAGGTCAAGGCCTTTTTGTGAGCGGATGTCTCGCCTACGGCAACGCTTTTTCCGTCTAATCTGCGCTCAAAATCTTCTTTTCCGTGGGGACACTTTTGATATAATTTCCAGGCGTCTTCGTTTTAGCGACATGGAAGGAGAACTTTTGTCTCAATCTTATTCTATCCTGCGCTCGGCCCGCACCATATCTCTGGCCACACTGGCCAGCCGCACCTTAGGGCTGGTGCGCGATATTGCCTGCGCCTCTTCTTTCGGCTCCGGGTTGGTCTGGGATGCCTTCGGCATCTCCTTTATGCTTCCTAACCTCTTTCGCCGTCTATTTGGCGAAGGGGCGCTGAGCGCCGCTTTCATCCCGGTCTTCAGCGAATATTTGGAAAAAGACGGGGAAGATGAGGCCTGGAGAGCAGCGAGCGCATGTTTCCTTTTTATCGCTACCGTGCTTTTGGGCCTGGTGATAATAGGCGAAGGTGGCCTTATTTTTCTGAGCAGATTTCCACTTTCGCCCAAATATGCCCTGGCAGTAAGGCTGCTTATGGTGCTTTGGCCTTATTTATTTTTCATCTGCCTGGTAGCGTTACTTGCGGCGCTTCTTCAGAGTCTAAAGAATTTCCTCATCCCGGCGCTGGCGCCGATTGTGCTCAATTTATGCTGGATTGCCGGTGTTATTTTGATTGCGCCGAGGATGGGTGGGGTGAGCGAAAGGCAGATTTTCGGCGTGGCTGGCGCAATACTTGTCGCTGGCTTTCTGCAACTGGCGATGCAAGCAGTAGTCTTGATGAGAAGAGGCGCAAGGCTAACCCTTTTTCATCCTTTCTACTGGCAGGCCTTAAAGCGCGTTTTCCTCCTTATGGGGCCGATGCTCGCCGGACTCGCCGCCCTTCAGGTGAACGTGCTTTCGGACTGGGCCATTGCCTTTTTCCTGGTTAAAGGAGAGGGTGCGGTCTCGGCCCTTTACTGGGGCAATAGGCTGATGCAGTTTCCCTTAGCGCTTCTGGGCATTGCTATGGCCACGGCCGCCTTTCCCACATTTTCTACCCTTGCCGCCCGGGGCGACTTATGGGGTCTGGGAAGAGAAGCGAAGAAGGCCCTTCGTTTTACTTTCTTCCTGGCATTTCCCGCAGGAATTGGCCTATGCGTTCTTGCCCCACCTATTATCAGGCTATTCTTCCAGTGGAAGAATTTCGATGCGGTGGCTACGGATAGGGCCGCCAGAGTTCTCATTTTCTATTCCCTGGGCATCTGGGCTTATTCAGCGGTGCATATCCTGAATAGGGCCTTATATTCGCTTAAAGATACCAGGACGCCGGTACGCATTGCCGTAGGGATGATGTGCGCCAACCTGGCGCTTAATTTGATTTTGGTCTGGCCGCTTAAAGAGGCCGGTCTGGCCCTGGCCACTGCCATAACGCACTCAGCCCAGGCCGTTTTCTTATATTTGGCCTTTCGCAGTAAAGTGGCTATTCCGGAGGAGAAGGCCCTGTGGCATTCTCTGGGAAGGGCGCTTTTTGCTGCCGCAGTTATGGGGATTATGACTTATTTTGCGGCGACTACATTTCCTGTAGGGCTGGCAGAGAGACCGGCGGGCCTTATTTTGGTGGGGAGGATAGCGGCCCTGGGCCTACCCCTTCTGGGAGGTTTCGTTACTTACTTCGCGGTGGCCTATTTTCTCAAAGCGCCAGAACTCGGGGAACTCGTAGGATTATTTCGAAAATCGCCGCCCAAAACTCGTAATTCGAATGACTGATGACGAGTGACTAATGACAAGTTCCAGGATGACCAAACCTGCCGCGAAATTTGGCACCGCTTTTTTGCTATGTTGCTGGTAAATAAGGAATTGAGTAGGGCCCTTTGGGAATTACCGCAATTCTTGCTCTTTTACCGTGGTACGCAAGCGCCCTTTCTATCCCCTCTTCCACTGAGGAGGTGGGCTCTACGAAAATATTTTTTGCCACATTTTCGTCAAGACCCTCGCTATAAAGCATCACCCGGGCCTTACGCAAGGCCTTGGCCAGTTCCTCTATCTGCCACTGGTCAATTACAAAGCGCTCGCCCTGAATAATATCCTCCACAAAATCATCCAGATTATCGGTCTCAAGAAGTGCTCGGGAGAATTCCTCACCTCCCAGCCCTTCGCTCAGGCTCGCCGCCATAATTATGGTACCGCCGGCTTTCACTGCGGGAAGCGCCCCTACCAGGCCCTTTATGGCCTGATAAAAGGTGGTGTCCAGGGGATAGCCTGCGCAGGTGGTTATGACGACATCACAAGGAGCATTTATGGGAACTCTGGAAAAATTCTCCATGAATCTTACCCCGGCGGCAAAGGCCTCTTTCAAATCTCCGGCAAAGAGGCCGCTTATCTTTCGCTCGGCATCTATGACTACATTCAGGATAAAATCGCACCCGGCCATCCCGGCGATGGCCTGGGCCTCCTGGTGCACGGGATTATCCTGGAGGATACCGGAGGTAGCACGCTCGGATTCCAAAAATCGCGGGCTGTGCCAGAACTTTGTCGTCTCCAAGGAAGAGATGCCCGGGCAGATGGCCTTTCTCCCTCCGGAGTAGCCGGCCATAAGATGCGGCTCAATGAGTCCGGTCGCAATCTTCAGTTCCGCCTCAAGATAGTGCCTATTTATATAAACCGGAGTGCCTGCTGGTGCGGTGCCCAAAAACTGCGCCTGGGATTTATCCCGGGCATTGTGCTGGATGATAGGGTATTGCTTTAGCACATCCTCGCCCAACATTTCCTTAAGTTCTTCGGAGGTATTGGGGCGATGCATTCCCGTGCCGACGAGCAGAGCAATATTCTCCTTGGCGATGCCCGCTTCAAGGAGAACTTCAAGAAGTGGCGGGAGGATGATTTTGTTGGGCACGGGACGCGTGAAATCTGAAACGACCACGCAGGCCGTCTTTTTGCCCCTGGCAATCTCCGTAAGTGGCGGAGCGCCTATGGGCTCGGCCAGCGAACTTCGCACCACATCCTCGGGCTCGGCAAGTGAAGGCATCGGTCTAAGCGTAATGACTTCTGCCAGGTTCTCATCCGGTATCTCTACCTCAAGCCCACTTCGCCCATAATCTATTCTAAGTTGCATAAAAAACCCACCTGGAATAAGTTCTATGAAAAACAGTTCACATTTCTTGCGGCCTTATGTCAAGGCCATTTTTTCTTTGGCAGACCTATCCCGAGGCGGTAAAATATGATAATGATGGCGCAAGTCAGAGGATCAGAGGAGAATATGCAGTGACCGAAGAGGCAAGGAAAGAGATTATCACTGCGGCCAAAAGCATCGTGGTCAAGGTGGGCACGGCAGTCCTGACCACTGAAGAAGGCAACCTCGACCACCAGCGGCTGCAATCTTTGGCCCGGCAGATTAAGGCCTTAAGGAGCCAGGGGTTTCAGGTGGTGGTGGTAACTTCCGGGGCCATCGTTGCCGGTATGACGAGACTGGGCCTCGCCAAGAGGCCGCAGACCCTGCCCGCTCTGCAGGCCGCTGCTGCTGTGGGTCAGGGGCTTCTTATGGCCTCATATGATGAATACTTCAGTGCGCTGGGGCTGGGTGTCGCTCAAATCCTCCTCACCCGGGGCGATTTTCACGAACGTACCCGCTATCTCAATGCCCGAAACACCATCAGTGCTCTTCTGGATATGGGCGTAGTACCCATCATAAACGAAAACGATACCACCGCTACCGATGAGATAAAGTTCGGCGATAATGACCTGCTTTCGGCATTGGTGGCCTTGTCCATTAAGGCCGACCTATTGATTATGCTATCCGATGTGGACGGGCTATATGAAAGAAAGGCCGATGGCCGCCTTAGCCTCTTATCCACTGTTGAAGAGATAACCGATGAGGTGAAAAGTCTCGCCTTCAAGGGTCCCTCGGAGGTGGGGACCGGAGGTATGGAGAGCAAATTGGAGGCGGCATCTCTGGCCACCTCCGCAGGTGAGGCCGTGCTCGTGGCCAACGGGCGCAAGGAGAATATTCTGCCGGAGATAATTTCCGGTAGCGAAGTGGGTACATTATTCAAACCGGCAAAAGTGAGGATGGCCAGCCGCAAGCGCTGGATTGGTTTCGGGGCCAGATGTCGGGGAGAAATCACGGTGGATGCCGGGGCCCGCGAAGCGCTGGTGGAGCGGGGGAAAAGCCTCCTGGCCTCAGGGATACTCGCTGTGGAAGGCCGTTTCCAGCCTGGTGATGTGGTGGCTATAAAGGATGAGGCCGGCGAGGAATTTGCCCGGGGGCTCTCTAATTATTCTGCCGAAGATGCGCACAAGATAAAGGGCCGAAAGACCACGGAAATCGCCACCCTTCTGGGCTTCAAGCCTTATGATGAGGTAATCCATCGGGATAATCTGGTCATCTTGAGCGGGGCTTAATCACTTCGTAGGCGGGCTCGTCCCTGAGCCCGCCATCTTTGGCCTCCCGCTGGGTCAGAGACGACCCAGTGCTACGGCCTTCATCTGCGTTTTAAGTGGCGGTTAATGAAGCAAGCTATGAGTGGAGAGGCCCTTGCCGTCGCTATGAATTATGATGGCTCCAGTCTCCGAGGTTAAGAAAACTTGTGCGCCTGCCTCGCGATAAAGGGAGATGGCTCTTTGGGCCGAAGGAGAATCATCAGCGCTAATTACGGCAATTTGCGGATGGATTTTCCCGGCGAACTGGCGCGCATTTGGCGTCCATCCCCCGTGATGCGGAACCAGCAAGAAATCGCTTCCCTCCCGCGCATAGGGGCCGGAAGTAGGCCCCGGCAGATGCTCGGCTAAATAGATGAGCGCCTTTTCTTCCAGGTCTCCGCAGAGAATAAAATCAATTCTTCCATAGCGCAAACTCACGGCGAGAGAATAATCGTTGATGGAGAAATGCTCCTGGGCCACCAGAAGCCGTGGCGGCGAAAGCACCTCTAT
>LIZR01000165.1 GCA_001302825.1 Planctomycetes bacterium DG_23
CGCAAGTCGGTGTGGCCTTTGCGGGAGGAAATCAGCGCCCTGCAAAGAGGGGAATCGCGCCTTATCAGTAAGCCCACAGGCATATTTTTGAGGGATGTTTACGACCACACCATTCAGGTCATCGATACCATAGAGAGCCTGCGGGATATGCTTTCGGGCATCCTGGACATATATCTTTCCAGTATCAGCAACAAGATGAACGAGGTGATGAAGGTGCTCACCATTATCGCCACCATCTTTATTCCTTTGACTTTTGTGGCCGGTATCTACGGGATGAATTTCAAATTTATGCCGGAACTGGGATGGTGGTGGGCTTATCCTCTGGTCTGGCTGGTTATGGGCTGTGTGGCTGTTACTATGGTGATTTACTTCAGAAGGAGGAGGTGGATATAAAAAGCGCGGCGCGCCGGAGAGTAAATTAGCCGGGATGCCTCGGCAGTTGGAGGAAGGCTATGTGGGAAAAGATTTTTGAGTTAGCCTGGAATTTCTACGGTGCCCACCGCGGAGCATTGCTTGGAGTGCTCACCGTAGCGGTTTTATTCATCGTTTACAGGATTTCCACCAGGGCCCTGCGGAAGTATCTACTCAGCACCTCGCACAAGCCGGAGAATATTCAAAGTTTCCTGTTGGTCTGGCGCTATGCATGGCTGGGCCTTATTGTAATTTTTGCCATCGTAAGTTTTTCCGGGTCTATCGTGGGCCTGGGTCTTTCGGCGGCCTTTCTGGGGATGGTGATAGGGTGGTCTTTGCAGGCGCCGGTAACCGGGATAGCGGCTTGGTTGATGATAATTCTCAAGCGGCCTTTCAAAATCGGCGACCGCATAATCATCTCCGGCATCATCGGCGATGTGGTGGATATAACCTTGACCCATGTCATTCTCAACCAGGTGGGCGGCACCGTAGGTGGCGAGGAAAGGTCCGGCCGCGGGGTTCTCATACCCAATGCCACACTCTTCCAGCAAATTATTTACAACTACGCATTTGAGTCGAAATATATCCTGGACGAGGTGCCGGTCTTGATTACCTACGGCTCAAACCTGGAGGAAGCGGAGCGGATTCTTCTGGCCGCAGCAAATGAGGTTACCGGCGACATAATTGAAGATTGTGGCCAGCAGCCTTTCACCCGGGCGGAATTCACCGACTCCGGCGTGCGCGTGCGCCTGAGATACCAGGCCCTGGCCACCGAGCGGCAGAGAATTTCCAGCGAGATTGTGGAGGTAATCTTCCGCGAGTTTAACAAGAGCGACCGGGTGGAATTTTGCTATCCCCATATGGAACTGCTCTATCGGCCCAAAGAAGAGCGTGAAGCCCGGAGGCCTTTGGGACTTCCCGGGCAAAGTCCGCGCGAAGGTTCAAAAGAGGCCTCAACCCCACCATAGCCTTTTTCTTTTAGCCACTCCTTGAATCGGCGCCAATTAGCCGCCAGTTTTGGTCTGCCGACATCCCTGCCTGCCGGCAGGCAGGTTTTAGTAATTTATTTTTATCTGCGTTTCTCTGCGTCCATCTGCGGTTTATTTTTGAATTCCCGTCGTTATCTCGGATAGGTCCGCAATATGAGTGGAGTAAAGCAGATTTATAGCCAGGATTAAGGACTGGCGGTTGCGGCGAAGCCGCTCATCCTCCACCATCACGAAGACCTCTTCGAAGAATTCGTGCACCGGCCGGGCGAAGAGTTTCTCAAATTCCCTGGAGGCCTCAAGATATTTCTTTTGGGATATGAGGCCGGCAATTCTCTCTTTATTTTCCCGATAAATCTCATAGAGGCGCCTTTCCCAGTCTTCGGTGAAAAGTTGCGGGTTAATCTGGGGCGGACGGTCAGCCGGCTTAAGCGAGCGGGCGATATTATAGGTGCGTTCCACCAACTCCACCAGGGTGGGCCAGATTTTGGACTGCGAAAGTTTCTTCAAGGCATCAAGACGCGCTTTCACATCCAGGATGTCATCAAAGCCCGAGAAGAGCACCCCGCGGATGATGTCGTAAGCATAGCCTTCGTCAAGAAAATATTGATACAGGCGCTCACGGAAAAATTCGGCGGTCTGGTTCTTCAAATTTTCGGGCTCTGGGCGGATGCCAGCCGGCAAAAGTTTTTCCCCTGCGGTCAGCGTGGAGTCAAGCGAGATTTCAAGCCCGGCGTCCAGAATGATGCGGATGATGCCCGAAGCCGCACGGCGCAGCGCATACGGGTCCTGACTGCCCGATGGCCTCAGGCCTGCGGCAAAGCAGGCCAAAATCAGGTCGAATTTGTCCGAAAGGGCCACCGTCCGGCCCACTTCCGTCCGGGGTAGTTCATCTCCCTTAAATCTGGGCAAGTAATGCTCGGCGATGGCCACCGCTACCTCTTCCGGCTCGCTCGAAATTTTCGCATACTGGCGGCCCATTATGCCCTGCAGGCGGGGGAATTCGCCCACGACCTGGGTGGTGAGGTCGGCCTTGGCGAGATGTGCCGCGCGGCGGGCGTAATCTATTCTTTCCTGGGAAAGGCCGAGCCTCCTGCCCAAAAATTCAGCCAGGGCCTCTAAACGGCGAGTGCGTTCAAGATAGGAGCCGAGCCGCTCTTCAAACAGCACCCCTTCCAAATCCTCCACGCGCTGGGCGAGCGCCCTTTTCTTATCTTCCTCAAAGAAATACTCTGCATCGGCCAGGCGAGCCACCAGGACGCGTTCATTGCCCTTGACGATTTCCTTAGCCGCTTCGGGTGCGCGATTGGTCACCACGATGAATCTGGCGACGAGGCGCCCCTTAGCGTTGCGCACCGGCAGATAATGCTGATATTCCCACATCGCCTCGGTGAGGACGGGTTCCGGAAGGGAGAGGAATTTCTTGGGGAATGAGCCGAGCGCCACCGTGGGATATTCCACCAGACTCGCCACTTTTCCGATGCGCTCATCCTCTTCTAATTGCAGACCCTGGCCGGAAAGAATGCTTCTGGCCTTTTTCTTGATGAGGTTCTGGCGGCCGGCGGTCTCCACCATCACGAAATTTTGTTTGAGTTGGGCAAGGTAAAGGGACCATTCGGCACGTGAGAGATTAACTCTCTTGCCCATACCAACTCTTCTGGGCGAGGAAAGAAATGGATGGCCGTAAGTGACGCGGCCGGATTTTACCCCGGCCAGTTCAAAAGGGATGAGCCTCGCGCGCAGGAGCGCCAGTATCCAGCGGATGGGCCGGGCGAAGGCGACAGTGCTTCCCGGCCAGAGCATAGATTTGGGAAAACTTATGCGTCTTAAGAGCCTGGGCAGAATTTCGGCCAGGACTTCCCGGGTCTTTCGGCCCGGAGTCTTTTTGAGGATGAAGACATATCTTCCCCGCGGGGTCTCTTTTACCTTGAGCTCGCGGACTTTCGCCTGGTGTGCACGGGCAAAGCCCAGCGCGGCCTGGGTGGGCTTGCCCTCTTTATCAAAGGCCGCGGCCTCCGCAGGCCCGGTGACTTCCTCAACTTTGTCCGGCTCCTTAGGGGGAAGTCCGGAGATGAATAAGGCGAGCCGCCTTGGTGTGGCCGCAGTCTTAATCTCCCACGAATCAAAGCCTGCCGATGAGAGGGCCGCGCCTGCGGCCGTGCGTAAATCGTCTAAAGCCGGCTGGATATAGGAAGCCGGCAGTTCCTCCACCCCTATCTCTAAAAGAAAATCGGCCATAAGGCCTCCCCGAAAAATCAAATTCTATAAGGCCGGATGAGTGGTGTCAAGGGAAGGATTTGACGCAATGTAAAAAAAGAAACCACCCTTCGGGATCCGAAGGGCGTTAATTCGCGGTTGAATTATTCGCTAATCTTCAGTATCCTGGCCGCCCTCTTCGCATCAGTTTCTGCTGATTATATCTGCGCTTATCTGCGTCAATCTGCGGTTGAATTATTCGCTAATCTTCAGTATCTTGGCTGCGGTCTCCCCGAAGACCTTTTTCTGTATCTCTTCCTCCACCCCGCAGCCGGCCATAATATTCTTGTAATCCTGCATCACCTCGCCCATCTCCTCCGGGCGGACATCGCTTCCATAGACAATCTTTTCCCAGGGCCCACGGCCCTCCGGGTCGCGATTATAGGTCTTGGAATCCTTCCACCAGAACATCTCTTTGAAAAATTCCGGCCCCTTCTTCTTGAGCGTGGAGCCGGAAAGGTCGCTATAGAGATTGGGATGCCAGCGCAGCATCATACAGGCGTCGCCGTATCTGGGGTTTCCCAGATGCGCCATTATCACATCCATTTCCTGGAACTTGCGCACGATGGCATCCAGGTAGATGACCTCCATCCTGGCCGTATCAATATCGTAGTAGCGGTTCTCATCGCGGCGGGCGACGATACCTGTGTGAAATAGACATACCAGGCCGTTCGCCTCCGCCCGCTCGTATATCGGCCAGTAGGCCCGGTCGTTATAATTGGAAAGGGGATTGATGAGCTTGAGGCCCTTAAATCCGGCCAGAGCCATCTGGTCAATCTCTCGCGGATATACTTCGCCCAAGGGCGCGTAGGCAAAGGGGATGATGCGGTCCGGATGTTTTTGCCCCGCCTCCAGCACCTTTTGATTCAGTGCCAGGCGGTTTTTCTGCCCGCCGCCAAAGAGCACCACCTTATCCACACCCAGTTTATCCATCTCACGCAGAATCTCTTCCAGACGACCTTCACGCAGATGCACATGACAATCAATAATCATCGCAAGCCTCCTTCAGAACCGCAGACAAAGAGCAAACCACCCTTCGGATCCCGAAGGGGCCCTCAGAGTCCCGAGGGACAGAGCACACAGAGAAGAATATCCTACCACGGCCGCAAAACTTTGTCAAGCCTTCTCAGACGCAGTTTCCACCAGCGGCCTGGGCTTTCGCACTCTCGTGCCCTTCTTGGCATTGCATTTCATACAGGAAGTGACCAGATTCTCCAGTGAATTGTCCCCGCCTTTGGACAGGGGGGTGATGTGGTCCACCGTGGCCGTATAGAGACTGAGCCTGGCCCCGCAGTACCGGCAGCGGAACTCGTCCCGCTCAAAGACCTCCAACTTCTTGGCATCCGA
>LIZR01000026.1 GCA_001302825.1 Planctomycetes bacterium DG_23
ATTACATCACATCCTTCGCTCCTTGTCAAATCTTTAAGGCCGTATTCTGGGGGGATTTGAGGGGTTTGAGGGAGGGGGGTTGGGTCAGGGTAGGTTGGGGCTTAGTTTCAGGGCGTGGTCACAGCATTTTTGTCCCTCATCATATTTGCCCAGACTTAAGAGGGCGGCGCCTTTGTTGAACCAGGCCTCCGCATATTGTGCCTCTATCCTTATAGCCCGGTCACAGCATTTTATGGCCTGGTCATATTTTTGAAGATTTACCAGGGCTGCGCCTTTATTATTCCAGGCCTTGGCATAGTCCGCATTTATCTTTATGGCCCGGTCACAGCATTTGATGGCCTCATCATATTTTGCAAGATTCACCAGGGCTGCGCCTCTATTATTCCAGGCCTCGGCGCAGTTGGGGTCTATCTTTGTAGCCTGCTGGCAGCATTTGATGGCCTCATCATATTTCTGAAGGTTTACCAGGGCGGCGCCTTTGCTATTCCAGGCCTCGGCACTTTCTGGATTTATCCGAAGAAGCCTGTCAAAGGTCTTTGCAGCCAGCTCGTGATTTCCCTTTTTTCCGAGCAAAGCGCCGAGTTCCAATAGAAGTGCAACATCATTATCGGCTATGTCCAGGGCTCTGGCTATTTTCCCCGCAGCAACGAGTTTGCTCAACTTCTTTGTCTTGCGACCTTTTCTTTCCTTTTTTGCCATTTCATTACCTGCTTGAAGGCCTGAACGAAATTACATATAGCGTCCTTCAGTTTTGCGAAATGGCGAAGGTGTCTAAGTAAAACGCTAAGGACGAGACCCACCAAGCCTGTGCGAGCCTCCTGGCGCCAGGCTCGTAACAACTATTAAATCATATCTCCCGTCCCTTTGTCAACTCTTTAAAGCCGGTTCTCTTGCAGGGCCGGTTTTGGGTTAGTGGGTTTGGTTCGGGGGTTCGCTTTGGATTTCCTCTTGTCCTTCTTGTGAAGACCAATGTTTGTTTACGATGAAGAGAAAGAGCGCGCCGAAGAAGATGAAGACAAGGCCGCCAATAAGCAGCAGATAGGTGCTGAAGGTTACGCCGGGTTCCAGGACGGAGACTTCCGGGTTGGCCGGGTCGTAATAGACCTTTACGGCCTCATCCGCCGGATACTTATTGAGTATCTTTCTGGCGTGGCCGGGCGAGGAAGAACCATACTGGCCGAAGGAGACCCGATTTGCTGAATATACAACACCCGCGACCTCATACTCAAACATAACCTCTGCGCTATAGGTTACGGAGGTGCCTTCGCTATCGCTATCGCGGTCTATTTCCATTTCGGAGGAAATCACCCTGCCCTCCACATAAGGCCAGTTGGCGCTCTTTTTGGCGGTGGCCAGCCTCTTTTTGCCCTGCAAAGCAACGACCATTCCCACGATGACAAAAATACTCAAGAAAAGATTGACCAGTATCCTTTTCTTCATAATGCACCTCAGAGATAGGCCTTGCTCACTACCCAAATCTTGAGGCTATCCAGTCCCCCAGATAATGAGTTATCACTATAACTACCAATGCGATGGTCAGGTGCTCGGCCACCGCCCTCCAGGGGTTGGCTCCTTTGCCCCTGGCGATGGCGAAACTGAGAACGCTCAAAAGCGATAAGCCCCAGATTACGCTGACCACGATGGCGATTTGAAGCTCGAAAAGCAGGACCGGGATAACAAAGGTCAAGGCAAAGACAAGTTTAAAGAAAAAGGTGGAGATGGTGGATTCCCAGATTTCCTTTGTGCGGTGGCGATGTTCGGACTCTTCGGACATATGGATGCCCAGTGCATCGGAGAAGGCATCGGCTACGGCAATGGTGAAGATGCCCCCGAGAACCACCAGTTCTGAGCCGGTGCCGGAATGCAGGCCCACCATCAGGCCCAAGGTGGTGATAATGCCGGAAGTTAGGCCGAAACTGAGTCCGGTTTTGAATGAATGCTTGCCAATCATAGCGGTTCGACCATTAGTGAAAGTTGCTTTGGGGCCTCAAGCCATCCTGCTTTTTTCAGAACCCACAAAAATTCATTACATCACATCTTCTCGCCCTTGTCAATCCCTTAGGGGGCGATTTAAGGCTTTCGGGTGCTTCGGGCCGGGTTAGCCTTCCTCTTTTTCCACTTCTTGCTGGCAATAGGCGTAGAGGGCGTGATAGACGATGAGTTGGTGAGCCAGAATCTCAGAGTCATCCTTGAAGCCGATATAATGGAAGCCCTGAGCGACGGCCTTAAGGCCCGGGGCTTCAGGCCGCCCGTAGCGGTCTTCGGCCATAGTGGCTCCGTGGACAATCTTGGCCAGAAGATGTGCGGCCGGGTCATCAATTTGATATGTTTCCAGGATGGCCTCAAAAGTGCTTTTTCCCTGGCGATGGTGAAGTTCGGCTCCGGGGGCGTCAAAGGGCGTGGCCTTTTCAGTTTTGGCCACCTCTTGAACCTTATCCCCGGGGACGAAGAGGAACTCCGCCTCCCGGTCCACAAACTTCCTGATGAGCCAGGATGAGGCCACCCGGTCCACCATCACATTCTGCCGCGTAACCCATTTCATCGGCTACCTCCTTGAAGAAGGGTTAAACTTGAGTCAGCAGCTCACCGCCCCCACCTCGCGCCGCAAATATGAAGAGCACAGCCATCTCCACCACAAAGGCCGCCTGCAGAAAGTTGGGTGCGCCAAGGTTCTATATCTCAATATGAAAAAATATCCGGATGAGAAACCCTATGCCGAAACTGAGCGCCGCTATGCCCAGACTGATAAGCGCCATCTCGCCGAACCGCGTCTTGAAGGGAAGGTCCCTGGCAACAGAGACATAAAAGGTGAATATGAATATCACCACAATGGCATTGAAAAGGGTGAGGCCGAGCGCCATATATATGTTCGCAAAAAGCAGATAGGGGAAGATAAGGAAAACGACGGTGAGCACATAGGCAGACCCGGTATAGGCCGAGGCCTTGACGGGACTTTTGCCATCCGCCTCGGCCCGGGTGGAAAGATATTCCGAGGCGGCCATAGAAAGGGAAGCGGCAATGCCGGTAATGAGGCCGGTAACCGCTACCAGACGCGTGTGCTGCAAAGCCAGGGTGAGCCCGGCCAGGGCTCCGGTGAGTTCCACCAGGGCGTCATTTAGCCCCAGCACTATGGAGCCCACATATTTGAGGCGCTCCTCATCCATTAAATCAATAAGTTCATTTTCGTGTCCATCCTCATCTTCCACGATATCCGCGGCCTCCGGGATTGACCCGGAGATTTTGTCGTAGGTAACTTGAGCCTTTTCCTCGCCGCGCTCCATAAGTTTGAGGCCGAAGGTCAGCCCCAGTATTTTGGAAATCAAAAAGTATTGCCATATTGTGAAAGTATTTGGTTTGACCTCTTCGTCAGTATATTTTTTCCAGAAATGGTAATGGTCCAGTTCCTCGTTTGCGATGCGTTTGAGGACTTCTTTGTTATGCGCGTCTTTTGTGAATTGGGAAAGTTTGAGGTAGATGAAATGCTCGGTGATTTCGTTTCTCTGGGAGGTAAGGAGGGCCTTTTGGGTTTTATCATCCAACATATGAGCCTCTGCTGGCCAGGTTCAGCCGTGTCTGCCAAAGACCAACGCCTCTATTCAACTATGGCCGAGGCCTCCTGGTCAAAAGGATTGGTCCTCATAGCCAGAGAGAATAGATAAGGGTAATTATCCTTCAAATGCTTCATATAATCCAGCCACTGATGGACGAGTAAGACATAGAACCTTTTAATGTCGCCGGCGAGATGTTCG
Source organism: Planctomycetes bacterium DG_23 (assembly GCA_001302825.1). Classification (GTDB taxonomy): domain Bacteria; phylum Planctomycetota; class DG-23; order DG-23; family DG-23; genus DG-23. Next base: position 3,750 of record LIZR01000026.1, read on the forward strand.
TAGTCGCTTTGGGGCAAATCTTCTATAGAATCCCGGTGGGCCAGTTCCTCGGTGAGATGAAAAACGGCGCGCAGTAGTCCGGTAAAAGATGCGTGCTCAAGGAGATTGGGGTTTTCCAAGAGCCGCAAGAGAAAATCCTTTTTCCCCAGAAGAAAAGTGCGTAAGTGGTCTAAATTGACCTTGTCAATATCAACTTCGTAATCATAATTGCGCAGCCGTTTGGCAATACTTTTAAACTCCTGCTCCGACCAGTCGCCTTCAATAAGGAGACCTTTTCTAATCTTATCCAATGACGGGTCGAAATCGGAAAGATAAGTGAGAAGTCTTGTTCCCACTTCGCTATAGAAGGCCCCTATAACCATATTGAGTTTTTCCAGCCGGGCGCGTTTTTCCCTTTCACTCAAGAGTTGATGGATAATCAGAGTCACCAGAAGGACCTCAATAAAGACAAAGGCCACATCTCCGATGAGATAAATGAAGATGTGATGGGTATCTCTAAAGATTACATAATGGATGAAATAAACAAACGCAGACAGGATAACCAAAGCAAGGCCCAGGATAATCTGCCATTTGAAACGCCTCATTTCATATATCCCCTGAATTAGCCCTACGCCACACTACCGGAGGCCATTTCGTATTCTCCCTGGATGCCTTTTACTCTCCGCAGTGGCCCTTTGCGAAAATACTCGCCAAAAAGCGATGACAATCGCTTTGCTTGGTCATATTGCTGGTCAATAAGGTTGGTGGTCTCACGCCCATCATTTTGCAGGTCGTAGAGTTCGTCAGGTTGGCCCTGGGGACGAATGATGTAACTCCATCTCTTGTCACGGATGCAGCGGTCCTCCGCTTTGAAGTATCCGGTAATGATGGCCGGACGATGCTCATTAGTCTCGCCCTGAAGTACCGGCAGGAAACTTTTGCCGTGCATGGACTCAGTGTTGCTCGCCTGCCCCATCAAATCCAGAATGGTGGGCAGCACATCGTGGAAATAAACCAGGGCATCCGTCCTCATCCCGCCATTTTGGGAACCCGGCAAGTGCACCAGGAAAGGGGCCTTGAGAAGTTCGCTATACATTCTGTCACCGCCCTTGAGGAATTTGCCGTGGTCGCCCAGCGGATGCCCATGGTCTGCAAGAAGCAGGATGAAACTGTCCTCAAGATAGCCCTCCTCCTCCAGGCAAGAAGTGAATTTCCCAAAACAGTGGTCCACGAAACTGGCTTCCCCAGCATATAACGCCCGAATGTACTGTATCTCTTCGGGGTTAGCCCAGTCCGTCATCTCCCCACCCATAGGCATAATCAGCCTCTTGCCGGAATAAGACGGGTTTGTATATGTGTCCCAGCGCCGGGGCGGGTCCCAGGGCTCGTGGGGGTCGAAACTATCCACCCACAAGAGGACATTTTTGTGACATCGGTTAGCCTCGAGCCATCTGGAGGCCTCATCAAATACCTTGGCGGGAAACCAGTCCTCTTCGCGCTTGAAGTCATCGGTGTTGGCCAGAAACTGCTCAATCCGCTTGCGCCACACCTCAGGATAATTTTCGTTAACATAGTCGTCAACGCTTCGCTTCGGGGGGGAACTCACCCAGGGGTCGTATTCCTGGCCGCGAACCCAGCGGTAACAATTAAACCCTTTATGGTAATTCATTCCCGGAGCCCTGAAGTGGTAGGTATCCGCAACGAGGCCACAAACATATCCCTGCTCTCTGAGGATTTTTTGTATGGGAATATCATTTTCTTTCATCGGCTCCCAACCGCGATTGGGGAGCGTGCGCTGGCCAGTCATCAGCTGCAAGCGCACGGGCATAGTGGGAAGCGCTTCAGGATAAGCATTTTCAAAAATCACGCACTTTTGGGCAAAGCGATCCAGATGCGGCGTCTTGCAGGGCGCCACCCCTTCAAAAGGCGCTCTTGCTTGATGGTAAACACCCACATGGTCCCATCGAAAACTATCCAAAAAGATGATGACAACATTCATATCTGCCTTCCTCTCCGGCGACTTCCATCAATATAACTATGCCGCTTTTACAGCCTTTTGTCCAAGGCCACAAGAAAAATTTTGCTGCCTGCAAAAACCTACAATTTCTCCCTTTTCGCCTGGGCTTTCTTCAGAAGTTCGAAGAGGCCTTCCGGGTCAGCGTCTTTGAGGCACTGCTCTTTATGCTCTAATGCTTGCCGGAAACGCTTCAAGGCTTCCAGGACTTCTTCCTTATTGGAAAGGAAAATATCCCGCCAGATTTCCGGGTCACTTCCGGCGATGCGCGTGGTATCCTTGAATCCGGAGGCGGCGAAGGAAAGCGCCTCTTCGGGCACCGCATCCACCAAGGCCACCGCCACCAAATGCGGCAGATGACTTACCAGGGCGAGAATCCGGTCGTGCTCTTCAGGTGAAAAATGGGAAACCTTCCCTCCCAAGGAGTGCCATAGAAAAGATACCTTTTTCAGTGCGCTCCGGCTCGTTCGCTTGGTAGGGGTAAGGATGATGCGCGCGGATTCAAAGAGGTCGCCTCGGGCAAACTCCACGCCTCGCTTTTCCGAGCCTGCCAACGGATGGCCCCCGACGAAGTGCACATCTTCCCTTAAGATGCGTTCAATATCCCGGACAATTTCGGCCTTGGTGCTTCCCACATCGGTGATGATGGCTCCAGAAGAAAGGTGAGGCATTGCGGCTTCGGCCATTCGGGCCATTAGAGAAACGCGCACCGCAAATATCACCATCTCTGCTTCCCGGCATCCCCGGGCGAGGTCTAAGGTTGCGCTATCTACCGCCCCGCGGGCCAGGGCCTTCTGGAGGGAACTTTTGCGTCTCCCCACGCCTGTCACTTCTTCGGCCAGACCTCGCTCTTTAAGCGCCAGACCTATGGAGCCGCCGATAAGCCCCACGCCCACGATGGTGACCTTACCGAACTGCATCAGCACCTCAATAGAAAACGCCTAAGATGTGGCTTAAAAACCTCTGTCGTAAGTAACCTTAATATAAGAACTTAGGACACAAGGAAAAACGCCCTGAATATTCTGTGCCCCTTAACTTCCCGCCCTATGCTAAATTGACGCTTCCCGCTTGTCAACTTTTTTCTTGATTTCCTCCGGCCCAATCTCTATACTTATTTTGAAGAGATGAGAAAATTTCCTGCGGGATGCGAGGGATGATTGGGCACCTTATTGGCCAATACCGCGTGGTCAGTGTCTTATATACCGGCAAATATTCCAGGATATATAAAGGGGTTGAGCACGGGACTTTCAAGGAAGTGGCCATAAAGGTGCTTCTCGCCCAAGTAAAATCGGGCAAGCGGCGTAAGGCCCTGGAGGCCGAAGCCCACTGGGGCCAGAAATTTTCTCATCCCCATCTGCTAAAAATTTGCAGTTACGAAGAGGACGAGATAGGGCCGCATTTTGTAATGGAGTTTTTCCCCAGCCGTAACTTGCGCGAAAGGATATTACATAAAGAGCCTTTAGTGCAAGAAAAGGCCAAGGAAATAATCACCGGGGTGGCCGAGGCGCTTGCCTATGTCCACAGCCAGGGCGTAATACATCGGGATGTTAAGCCTTCAAATATCCTGGTAAACGACCGGGCCGAGGCTAAACTCATTGATTTTTCCATCGCCGAGCCTATGGGAAGGAAGCACCGGCGGTTATTATTCAAGCCCCGGGTGGAAGGCACGCGGGCCTATATGGCCCCGGAGCAAATCCTGGGTGAGGCCCTGGACGCGCGTGCCGATATATATTCTCTGGGGGCTACCATCTACGAGATGATGACCGGATATCCTCCTTTCACCGCAGATGCCGAAAAGGAGATAATCCAGAAGCACCTGGCTACTCAGGTGCCCTCTATGGTGCAGCGAAATATCGCCGTCTCCGGTGACCTGGACCGCCTGGTGAGACAAATGCTCAGTAAAGAACGGGAAGAAAGGCTTTCCAGTATGGATGCGGTGCTGGAGCGTCTGCACAGTATATCTTTTTACCAAAAAATGAATTAGGGATACGGGGGCCTGAATGATTAACGATGGCTTGCCTTTTGAAAAACCTATCCTGGATTTAGCGCGCAAGATAGAGGAACTGGAGAATAACCCTTCGGCCAAGGAGAAGGACCTGGAAACCCTGGGCCAACTGCGCAAGATGTATGACGACCTGAGAAGAGAAATATATGCCAAACTTACCCCCTGGGAGAGGGTGCTGGTGGCACGACATCCTCAAAGACCGCAGACTTCGGATTATCTGGCACTTATGGTGGATGATTTTGTAGAACTTCACGGCGACCGCGCCTTCAGGGATGATGTCGCCATAATCACCGGGCTGGGAAAGATAGATGGAAAGCGTTTTTTGATTGTGGGCCATCAAAAGGGTAAGACTACCCGCGAGAGGCTCTCCCGCAGTTTCGGCTGCCCCTATCCTGAAGGCTACCGCAAGGCCCTGGTCAAGATGAAACTGGCCGAAAAATGCGGCCTGCCCATACTCACTCTCATCGATACCCCGGGGGCTCATCCGGGAATAGGCGCAGAAGAGCGCGGCCAGGCCCAGGCTATCGCCGCTAACCTTTATGAGTTGGCAAGACTGAAGACCCCCATTATCTGCATCATCATCGGCGAAGGAGGTTCCGGCGGGGCCCTGGGTATAGCCGTGGGCGACAAACTCTCTATCCTGGAAAACGCTTACTATTCGGTTATCTCTCCCGAAGGCTGTGCAGCCATACTTTGGAAAAATGCTGAGAATGCCCCGCAGGCGGCGGCGGCCTTGCATCTTACGGCCAAGGACCTCCTGGAACTGGAGATAGTGGATGAGGTTTTGCAAGAGCCCCTGGGAGGGGCTCATCGCGACCCGGAAAAGACGGCGCAGACGGTGAAAGAGGCTATCCTGAGATACCTGGGCGAACTTCAGCCGCTTTCCACGCAAGAATTATTGGAGAGGCGCTACAAGAAATATCGTCATCTGGGCCGCTTCTTGGAAGGAGCACGAGAAGTGACTCTTTAGTCCTGGGCCACTGTTCCTCCTCATTGTTTGATTGCAGGAGGAAAAAAGGATGACAAAGAAGCAAGTGGCGTTTACACTTTTGGAACTTTTGGCAGTGATTGTTATTGTTCTTATTCTGGCGGGCCTTTTGCTTCCGGCGATTGGCAGAACCCGGGAAGCGGCCAAGCGCACTAAATGCGTGAGCAATCTTCGTCAAATAGGATTGGCCCTCGCCCAGTACGCCAATTTGCATGGTCAAATCCCTATGTGGGCGGAAGAAGAGGATTATCATCCGCAGTTAGCATGGGACGTGGAAAGCACCAATAAAATCTGGGACCCAGCAGGTTCCACCGGAATGGGTCAGTTATATGCGCAGTTGGACGGGCTTCTTGCCGTCTTCTACTGCCCGTCTGAAAAATTATTGGCTAATGTTATTCTCTCTGAAGACACCCCCCAGGCAGAATTGCTTGGCAAAGCAAAACGAAGAACAGAGGCCTTAAATAACTACACGGGCGCGGAGGATGAGGGGCTTTTTTGTTCCTATGTCTATCGGGGTCGCGCTGCCGGGGGCAGTTGGGAATTTGAGGATGCCTCTAAGCTGGCTTTGGTAATGGATTATAATGTCTGGTGGAGAACTGCGGCTCCTCCAGAGTCAGGCCCTGCCTCCATCAACCATAAACTCGAAGTGGTGAACATCCTTTATGGCAATGGGACGGTGCTATCTCTTCCCGGCAGTCAGCAGTTGGTATTTTCTTATGTCATTGACCTGCCGGTCTTTTTTGACCGGGCATACAAATGGGAAAACCGGGAGGCTGTCTGGACATATGCTGACCGACAACTGGGGTTAGCCAGATGAGCGATTTTTTTGATGTTGGCAAAATCAGTCTACTCTGGCAAGTTCGGAAAAAGAGCCCGAAAGTGAGCTACAAAAAAACAGAGGTTTTGCGCTTATGAAGATGCTACGCTACGGCTTCTCCTTTTGTGTAATTGCTGGAGGAAAAAGGATGAGAAAGAAGCAAGTGGCGTTCACCCTTTTGGAACTTTTGGCGGTGATTGTGATTATTCTTATTCTGGTGGGCCTTTTGTTTCCGGCGATTGGCAAAGCCCGGGAAGCCGCCAAGCGCACCAAATGTGTAAGTAATCTCCGTCAGATAGGTATTGCTCTCACCAATTACTCTACTCTGTATGGTTCTATTCCCATCTGGACGGAACTGGATGATGCTGCTGAGAGCCTGCTAATAGGCCAAACTGCGCACGCCAGGTGGGGCATAGAGAGCACCAACAAAATCTGGGAGGATGGCGAGTATAAGCTTTGCGAACCGACCGACGCAAGGTTAGTCGGCCTGGGGATGTTATATACTTCTCTGGACGAGATTATAGCCGTGCTTTATTGTCCTTCCGAACATCTACTAAGAAGGGATGTTATACTCAGTGAAGATAGCTCACAGGAGGAGGACCTCGCGGAGTCTGCGCGCAGGTTGGATTTATTTGAATCTTTTGGCTTAGACTGCAAGTGTTACGGCAAAGATGTCTTCTCTTCCTATATCTATCGTGGCCGGGAGGGCGGGGGGCAGTGGATTTTTGAGGATGTGTCCAAGTCTGCCTTGGTTATGGATTTTAATGCCTATTACAAACATTATAATCACAAAAAGTGCGGTATGGCGTGTAAAAATCATAAAGGTGAATTCATCAATATCCTTTATGGCAATGGCACCGTATTATCTCTTCCCTATACACCTGAGTTCCTATTTGTTTTTGAAGTGAGGGTCGACGGCAGCAAGTTCTGGGTTAATAAGGCGGATGTCTGGACATATGCGGACCGCCAACTGGGGTTGCCCAGATGAGCGGTGTTTGTGATGCTGGCTAAATCAGTTTGTTCTGGCAAGTTCGGGAAAGGAGGACGAGATGAGTCGCAGGAAAAGGGAAAGTTTCACGCTAATAGAAATGCTGGCGGTGATCGCCATTATCACCATTCTGGCGGCGTTATTGTTACCCGCCATCACCCGGGTTCGCCAAAATGCAAGGGTTACCGAATGTCTGAATAACTTACACCAACTGGGAATTGCCCTTACTATGTACGCCAATGATTATAGAGATGTCATCCCCATCTGGGTGGAAGAAGACGACACCGGGCCGGATGACTGGGGGGCGGTGGCCACCAATATGCTCTGGGACGCCTCGGAACTGCGGCCGCAGGGCCTGGCCCTTCTGGATACTTACATAGATAGCACCAGGTCTCTTTACTATTGCCCGGGCGAAAAGATACTCGCTACCACTACACTTAATTCCGGCACCGACCAGGAAGAGAATTTACAAAGAGGCCGGCAGCGCATCAGGATTGTGGATGAATATGGCGGAGATACCACCGATGTCTTCTCTTCTTTTCTCTATCGCGGTTGCGACGCCGAGGCAGATTGGATATATTCCAGTATTCAAAAGCGCGCCGTGGTCATAGATTACAATATCCATAACATCTGCATAAACCACAGGGGCGAGGTGGTCAATGTCCTTTATGGCAGCCGCACCGTGCTCAGGATACCCAACGCCAACCTCGAACTGACTATGGGCGACGAAAGCGAGGAGGAAAAAGACCGGGTATTCAATGCCGCCGATGCGCAGTTCGTCAAATAATCTTCAGGGGAGAATCTGGCCCAGAAGTTTCAAAAGCCGGCTGAATTGTGCCGCTCCCGCTGAGGCGTTTTGGCAACTGGCTTCCATCTCTTCTATAATCTCGTCCAGTTCCTCTCGGCCCTGGCTTACATTATAGGCAATGGTTTTCTTGAGGCTCTTGGGGTCCTCAAAGATGCTCTGGTCCTTCATTTCCAGCAGGCCGGAGAATTCCTCAATGCTTTCGGCCACGGCCTTAAGCGCGGCGCGCAGATGACTGATTTTCTGATCCTTCTGGACTCCGCGATATTTGGCGATGATGTAACCTATGGAGGCTACCAGAAAGATAAAAAAGGCCTTATTCCTGATAACGAAATCCATTATCTGCTGCAGGTTTTCCATATCTTTTCCTCCCATAAATGGGGCCGGCGCTTTTTTTTATTTCTCCTGGCGAGTGCCCTTGAAGTCTTTGTGTTCAATTTCTGTGAGTTCAGACTCTCTTTTTTTGAAATTAAGGAGCGAGAAGCGCGTGTATGATACTTTTTTCTCAACCACGCCCTTTCTCACCTGCACTAAAGAGCCGCCGATAGAATCCGCCAGATTGGCCAGCCCGGAGAAGACCTCGTGCACCACGGCCACGGGGAATTCGGCTATCTCAACCAGCGCACTATACCAGGCCACTTCCTCCTCTTTGGGCGCCTCGGCCGCCTGAGGCGGCTCTTCCACGGGATGGCGGTCTACAAAAGCGTAGCGCTCGCTTTCCAGAACCACGCAGCCCGTTTGCCCGGCCAAAAACAATACAAAAGCGACCCCTAAAACAAAACCCGACCTTTTCATCTTCTCACCTCCCATCTGGGTAAGACGCAGTTCAGCCCTTTGTGCCAGCAGGCAGCCTTGCAGCCATACAGCCCTGCATCTATACAGCCATTCAGCCTTACCGCCATTCATTATTCACCGTAGGCTGGCTCGTCCCTGAGCCAGCCCGGTCGGGGTCAGGGACGACCCCGACTACGGCGCTTTTGTTGCGCGTAATCCGCGGTCTCTTTTATCCGCGCCATCCGCGGTCACATTCGTCCTAACAGAAAATAGAGTAACGCCCCAAAAAGGGTGAAGGCGCAGGCCCCCACAATCTTCACTGCCAGAGAATTTGCCGCCACCTGCTTAGAAAGATGTAGAAGTTCATTTTCTATGGACTCCCGCAGGCGCAAGACTTCCTGCCGCAGCCCTTTCAGTTCAGAGTAAATCATCTCCACCCGGGAGTTGCCTTTGTCATTCACTGCCACACCTCCTGGCTAAAGGCTCACTGATATTGGAAACCGAGTTTTAGAAAAAGTTCCTCCACAACAAAATGCGAAACCGCATCTGCGGAGTGAAAGGTCTCCGGAGGCTTATACCAATTGGCGGTTTTCAAGCGGTCCGGGCGGGTGTTTTTGCCTTGCTGCTGGATGAAGAAATTTGCCCCTTGCTCCAAAGCACTATGGTCAAAATCAATTATCTCCGTGCCGCCGAGGTCCGTGACCCCCACCGAGGCCACCTCCGCTCCGAAATTCCAATCCCCGTCGTTCAAAGTCCCCGGTGAGGTGGTGCTGCCGAATAATCTTGCGCTATATGAATTGAATGGAATGTCGCCATCTATGGCATCTTCATAGTAAGAGGAGATTTCCACCAGGGCCCTGGCATCTACTATGTCAAAAGGGTAGGTAGGAATACTGACAACGGCAAAGGAGCGGCGCAAGTCTCCATCCATCCCATAAGGGTCGGTACCTTGCTGGTAGCGAGTGTGGGCATAGAGCCACGGAGTTATGAGCGGTCGGGAAATAATGATGGAATCCTGTAGGCTTGACCAGAACTCGTCCACGGCATCGCTACGCGTGGCCTGCGGCCCGGACATCCCCGACTTTTGAAGTAGCGTGTGCTCATTTTCGTCCAGATAGTCATCCGCAAAGACCTTAACCCAGGCCAGTTCGTTAAGGACATCGTACATTTCGTTTATGTGTTCTATGTAACAAATATCGCCTGTCAGGAGATAACCCTCAAGTTCACCCCCCGGGGCTCTGGACGGCCGGCGAAGCCAATCCGAACGCCCGGAGCCATATAAACTCTCGAAAAGCGCCGCCTTGGTCCAGTAGTTGCCCGTGGTCTCATCTATAAAATCCGGGATGATTCCGTTAATCCTGCCCCGGTATTCATTTATGACAGAACCCAGCAGGGCATCGCCGGCATTTACCGTGGGTGGAGGCGTCCCCCCGGCAACTTGCTGGCGTTCCATTAGGGCACTCCGCACTTCGCTTAGTTGGGCTGCCTTTATCTCATCGCCTATACTTACGGGAACTAATGTCCAGGCCACTCTTCGCTCCTATAAATTTGAAATGGGTGGGGTTAACAAAAAAGGCCAGCGACTCCCAGACTTTCCGGGAATCGCCGGCCTTCCCGGTTCCCGGGATAGCCCGGCGAAAATAGAGAAAAGGGCTTCTTTTGCCTCTAAATATGATTAAGGACGATTTTCGCTCTGCATACAGTAATTATATACTTTACAAACTGTTTGTCAAGAGAAAAATCGCCTCTTTTTCCATTTTTTTGCTGTCTTTTTCTGCCTGGAGAAACTACAAAGAAAAAATCAACCGCAAAGGTCGCCGGGAGCGCAAAGAAAACTAACCTTTTATTTTTGGCAGTGTAACTTTGGTCGGGGTCAGGGACGACCCCGACTACGGTGTTTTTAATTCCGTGTAATCGGCGGTCATCTTGCATCCCCGCCTTCGGCCCCCACGGGCCGCCCGCATGGTGCGGCGGGCCCGTACGGGGTCTCCTGTGGCGACTAATCCGCGGTCAATCACTGCCACTTAGACGGATAGTTGCAAGGGGCTTTATTTCCATCCTGACCGGAACTGTAACTGCGGTGGCCGAAGGTATTGCCGGAAAGGGTGATAGGGTCCTGGGCATTATACTCCTGTACCTCGCCGCTCTGGCCGCCGGCAGGTGCATTGCCACCATCGGAAGTATGAGTTATGTGAATGGAATAGTTTTCCAGCCTGAGCCAGCCCAACTGCTCACGGCGAAGTTCGGACACCCGGTTCTTCCAGAATATGACTTCTTTGAGTTCGGTGAAATCGGCAAAGGCGAACTTACCCTCTGATGTGGACAGGTTGAGGGTAGTAAGTTGGGGAAAGAACTCGTAGGTTACGCCCAGGAGAAAACTTTTTATCTGCTCAAATCCCGTAGTGATGGGCCCTCCCCCATCATCCTGGCCGGTAATATTTATGCGGTAGCCCAGATTAACCAGCGACCAGTCAAGTTTCTTTAGCGGCACGCCCCCGGAATATGCGATATCCTTGAGTGGCTCGAGAAGGGCCTGGGCCAGTTGGTCATATTGTGCCTGGTCTGTAGAGTCTATGAAGGTCTCATCGTGTTTGACCTTCTCCCGGCGGATACCGGCTGCGGTGTAGGCAGTTCCGGTATATCCGCTGGTGGGATAGCGGGCCACAAGCGGATTTCCCAGATAGGCATAATCCAGGCGCACATCCTCGGCCGCCTCCGCAGCCCCGGGCGTGGTCCCATCCCCGGTGAAGATGGGAAAGCGGGTAATGATGATGCCGCTGGAGTAGAGGAAGGTCACCGGAACTTCCCACCAGGTGCTGTAGTTTTCCGTGCCCCATTTGCGGTAAAACCGGGGCCGGCGCGCGCTGGTATTATAGACCACCATCGGAGCCAGCGCGCCGGGTGCGGTTATCTCCTTGGCAATCCTGCGTTTGGCCGGGTCCACTATGCGGTAGCGGCTGTAGACGAAGCGATAGGGGCTGTAGCCTTTTTCCAGTTCGTAGGACTGGTTGGTGGGGTCGGCCCCCCAACTGCTGGGCGAAATGCTCAAGGTGGTGGCGTCATTGGAGGTAACTTCCCGCCACTGAAAGGCGGAAGATGAAATCTCCACCCGCACTATGGCCCCCACCCACTCGTCCGTCTGCCAGTTCTTGGAAGAGTCGGTAAGGGTATTTACGCCGTTACTGGAAGTGCAGGTGCCGCTGTCATATTTCTCCGGGGCGAAGGCCTTATCCACAGTCCAGTCTGCCTCTAAGGAATGCTCCCAGTACTCTTCCAGGTCGCCGGAGGAGAGGAAGAGGCTTTCGCTGGTGTGCTGGGGTCCACCCACGATTTTATAGGCGGTGAACCGGCCGCGGGTGGAAGGCGAAAGCAGGCTGGAGATGGGCCGGTCCTGGGAATTATAGGTGATGGTCTTCTCGCTGAGGTCGGCCACTTTGAGGAAATGATAAACCCGCGTCTCGGGATATATTTGCAAGGCGAAGCCGGGCTGAAAGCGCAGGATAAGTTCCAGGGCCTCATCGAAATGGTTTTCAAAGAAGACCACCTTGGGCGGGATGACGCTCAGGGCATCAAGTTCGCTCTGGAT
>LIZR01000166.1 GCA_001302825.1 Planctomycetes bacterium DG_23
TTGACCTGCGTAAGAAATATGAGGTTAATCTGGTAGCCATAAAGAGAACCCTGGCCCGCCGCACGCCTGAGGGCGAAGAGGTCACCCAAGAAGAGATAACCGATGTGCCCCGGCCCACGGATGTAATCCAGGAAGGCGATATTTTAATCGTGGTGGGAAGCAATGAGAATGTGTCCAGACTCCCCGCCGATTAAGGCGAACATCTAATTCGGCTTTTCTTCCAGGGCCTTGATTTTTCCTACCCGTCTGGCATGACGCCCGCCTTCAAATGCAGTGGATAGCCAGGTCTCGACAATTCTCTCCATAAGTTCCGGCTCGGTAAAGGAGGCCGCAAGACAAAGCACATTGGCGTCGTTGTGCGCCCGGCTCATTCGCGCCGTCTTCTCATTCCAGCAAAGGGCCGCTCGAATTTTGGGTATCTTATTGGCGGATATACATACACCGATGCCAGTATCGCAAATGACTATGCCTCGCTCGAATTCGCCTCCCGCGACAGAACGGGCAACCTTCTCCGCGAAATCCGGATAATCTACCGAGTCCTCGCTGAAACTGCCGAAATCTTCGGCGGTGTGTCCAAGTTCCGACAGAAACTTCTTAAGATGCTCCTTGGCCTTAAAGCCCCTGTGGTCGGCACCTAAAGCAATCTTCATATCTCCTCCAGCACCTTTCTAATGCCCCGCTTTATCCGGGCCGCACATTTGCGGTAGGTCTCCAGATCCCCGCCCAGGGGGTCGCGAATATCCTGGCCCTCCGGGTCTAAAAGCACTATTTTTTCGGCTTCATCCGGGGCCATCTCCCGCAGGCGACGCACGTGGCTGCTGGTCATACAATAAATGTGGTCGGCTTCATTGAGCATTCTGCTGGCCACTGGTTGGGAAAGATGGTCAAATATGCTCAAGCCTTCCTCCTCCATAACTCTCATCGCATTATCGCTTGCCGGAGCACCCACGGCTGCGGCCACCCCGGCAGAGGTGATGATAAAACCGGCCTCTTCCAGTTCCTCCGGACTTATGTCCAGTCTGTGGGATAACATTAGCCTTGCCAGGCCCTCGGCCATAGGAGAGCGACAGGAATTTCCCGTGCATACGAAGACGATGATAGTCCCGGCAGCCCGCCTGAGCGTTCGCTCTGAGAGCACCCCTTCCCGCAAAATCTGCCAGTTTTCTCCTTTCACTCGCACCACGGTAGAGGACTTTTTGTAGCGAGTTTCTCCGTCGTCCAGCAGTAAATCTATCTTGCCTTGCAGGTCCTGTAGAACCTGCTGAGCATTGTTGGGGGGCGCCTTTCCGCTCAGGTTAGCGCTGGGCGCCAAAATAGGGGTTTCGGCTCCCAGCACCAGGTCGCTGGCTATGGTATGCGCCGGCATCCGCAAGCCTATGGCTTCCCCATCGGCGCGGGAGAAGATTATGGTCAAAGGCCCGGGCCAGAGCCTCTTAACGAATCTCTCCCCAACTACGGAAAGGATAGGCACATATTCACTCACCCGGGCCTTTCGGGCGATGAGCATAGTGCACGGCTTGTTCAAAGGACGATTTTTTACTTCATATAACCGACCCACGGCATCTGCGTTTCGGGCGTCAGCCCCCAGACCATACACGGTCTCCGTGGGAAAGGCCACCAGCCGACCTTTTTTCAAGAAACTCACGGCCTTATTAATATGGGTGCCGTAGTTCTCACTTTTTTCAAATTTTAGTATCTTGGTTTTCATATGCTGACAAATGAGGGCCCTTCGCCGTCTGGGGCCCGAGTCCGTCTTTGAATTAAACTAAATCCCCGAACCATAGTCAAGGCCTTTACTTCAGATGAGTAGCAAAATGCTTGACAGGAACCTTTCTATTTGTATACTGATGAACATACGAAGCGAACCTTTAAGGGGAGGGATGAATTTGGGGCCAACTGGCTCAGGTGGGCCGTCCGGAACGAGCGGCCGGGGGTTTACTCGCCGGGATGGGAGAAAGGCTAATGAACTGCGCCCGGTGAGGATAACCAGGAATTTCATCTCTCATGCGCCGGGCTCGGCGCTGATTGAGATGGGCAGAACTCGCCTCGTGGTCACGGCCTTTTACGAGCACGGAGTGCCCTCATTCCTGAGGAATTCCGGTCGTGGCTGGGTCACTGGTGAATATGGTATGCTGCCCGGCTCCACCCCTACACGCAAGGTGCGCTCCGAACGCTTCCGCTCTATAGATGGCCGCACCGCGGAGATACAGCGGCTTATCGGCCGGTCCTTAAGAGCAGTGGTAGATTTGGCCCGCCTGGGCGAACAGTCCATCTGGGTTGATGCCGATGTGCTCGAGGCCGACGGGGGAACTCGCACCGCCGCGGTCACCGGTGGTTTTGTGGCTCTGGTGGATTGTCTCGGCAGAATGCAGAAGCAAGAACTCCTCCTGGGCTGGCCGCTTTTGGGTAGTGTGACCGCGGTAAGTGTGGGCATAGTCTCAGGAAAGTGCATTCTGGACTTGGATTATGCGGAGGACTCCAGGGCAGAGGTGGATATGAATGTGGTGATGGTCTCATCCGGCCAGGACGCTCGCAGGGGCGGGAGAATAGTGGAAGTTCAAGGCACCGCTGAACCTGCTTACAAAGGTCAGGCGGCCGCTCTCCTCACGCGGCGTTCCTTTTCCCAAAAGCAACTCCTGGCGCTACTGAAACTCGCCCGCAAAGGCATCGCTCAGCTTACTTCCCTTCAGCATAAGGCCCTGGGCAACTTCCCACTGACAGCGTGAAAGGTAGGCTGCAGAGAGCACAAAGGACGCAAAGATATGAAGAGGAATGATGGAAGATGTATTATTTTGCGCACCTGGCGTCCTTGCCTGCCGGCAGGCAGGCTTTGCGGTTGATTTTTTTGAGGTGATAGAGATTGATGCAAAATAAATCAAAGGCTACCAAGTTCATTGAATTTGCCGAACAGTTTTTCCTGGCCGCAATAGTGGTTTTCATCGTGCGCGCATTTATGCTGGAAGCATTTCAAATTCCCACCGGCTCTATGGCGCCCACCTTACTTGGGGCGCACGAAACTGCTCTATGCACCAAGACTAACTTACGCTTTCCCACCACAGCATTTGGCGATGACCAGCCCTTTTCACCTATAACCTGGGAACCGGCCCTGGTTATCGAGCCTCACCACTGGCTGGCTCGCCTCAGCCGCCTATTCACCGGCCTGGGTGGTGACAAAATTATGGTCAACAAATTCGTCTATCATTTTTCTCATCCTGAGCGCTGGGATGCGATAGTCTTCAAATATCCTGAAGATACCAGCAAAAACTATATTAAGCGGCTCATAGGGCTTCCCGGAGAGGCGGTGGAAATCCGTCACGGTGATATTTTCATAAATGACCGTATCGCCCGTAAGCCGAAAAAGGTTCAGCAGGCCCTTTCCTATGTGGTTTATGACAGCCGCCTGCTTAAGGACTCCGTAGCGGAAGATTTCTGGCTTACTACCACGGGAAATTGGACAATTGATGGGGGGATAATATATGGTAGGGCCGAGGGCGCTGAGGAAGCCCACCTGACTTATGCCCGAGAAATACGCGACTATACTGGCTACAATCCGCCAGAGGCGGCGGGAAAGCATATCGTAGGCGATATAATCCTCATTTTCAAGGTGCGGCTGGAGGAAGGTGCTGCCGCAGCCCTGGCCATTATCGGAGAGGATGAGAGAGACTTTATTCTGAAATTGGCCGGAAGTGAACATAGCGAAGGCTCATATTTGGCCGTAAAAATGAGGCCGGGGCCGGGAACTTTCTTTGTGGAAAGAAGTGAAGATGTGCGACTGTCTGCGGGAATCACCCACGAAGTGAAATTCTCCAACCTGGACGACTTAATAGAGGTGCGTCTGGACAACGAGACAATCTTCAGGTATGATTATCAAGACGAGCCCAAATGGTGGTTTGGGTGGCCTTTGAGCGGGGTTAGGTTGGGCGTAGCAGGAGGAGGAGCTCAATTTGAGGACTTGAGCATCTTGAGAGATATTTACTACATTCCCGGGCTGGATAGAGCCTGGTTGGGTCTTCCCTATAAAAGAGCGGTTCCTATTGGGATGTATTTCGTATTGGGGGATAACGCCTCCACCAGTCGGGACAGCCGCATCTGGGGCTATGTGCCAGAGCATTTTCTGGTGGGCAAAGCCTTTTTCCTCTGGTGGCCATTCAATAGAGTAAGATTCATTCATTGAGGCTGCGGGTAGGATGGGACAACAGATTATGAATAGACTTCTTGAGGTTAAGGGCCTTATAAAGATTTATGGGCATCGGGCCGTGGTCAACGGCGTGGAGTATGAGGTCTACCCGGGCGAGATTGTAGGGCTTCTGGGACCCAATGGCGCTGGAAAGACCACCTCCTTCAGGATGACCGTGGGGATGATTACCCCCAACGCCGGCAAGGTCTTCCTTGATGGCGATGATATTACCAATTTTCCTATGTATCAAAGGGCAAGACGCGGGATGGGGTATCTCGCCCAGGAGACCTCCATCTTCCAGCGCCTTTCGGTTAAGGATAATATCCTGGCCATCCTGGAGACTATGCGAATGAGACGAGCCCAACGCAAAGAAAGAGCCGACCAACTCTTAAGGGAACTCGGTCTCACGCGTCTTGCAGATAATAAGGCCTACACGCTGTCCGGGGGCGAGAAACGCCGCCTGGAGATTGCTCGGTCACTGGTCACTTTCCCCTCCATTCTGCTACTCGACGAACCCTTCACCGGCATAGACCCCATAGCCGTCTTTGATATTCAAAAAATTATTCTGGGCCTCAAGGAGCGGGGCATTGGTATCCTTTTAACCGACCAATCGGTGCGCGAGACCCTGAGCATCACCGACCGCTCCTATATCATAAATGACGGCCTCATCCTCACTTCGGGCACCTCGGCGCAACTGGTGGAAGATGCCAAGGCCAGAAAATTTTATCTGGGCGAACGCTTCAAGGCCGAAGACTTCCTTCAAGGACGAAGGCCTGAAGCGAGGGTTTACCCTGAAGGGTTCACCCTGAAGCCTTGCCTGCCGGCAGGCAGGGGTTCACCCTGAAGGGTAATATGGGCCGCGGCAAAATTGGGGGGTCAAAAATGGCCGGTAAAACAGCCCCATTGGCTATGCTGGTTCTTTCCTTTATGGTGGTTATCTTTCTACCAGGGCTCACCTTTGCAGAGGTTACCATTCAATTATCAGGGGTGCCGGACGAATTGTCCTTTCCCCTGCCCGCAGGAACAAATGCCGTCTTAACGGCGAC
>LIZR01000027.1 GCA_001302825.1 Planctomycetes bacterium DG_23
CCCGAAAGGCGATGCCTTGGATATGGCCGAATCTATGCGCCCCACCCTCAATGGCCCGCAGCAATTCCAGAAGTGTCTTTTCGCCTTCGTATTTTACAATAAAATCTATGGGATGCCTGGTGAGCGTCTCCCGGGCCATATAGGTAAAGAAATGGCCTCCGACGATATTTAGGCACCGGGGATTTATGGCCTTAGCGAGATGTGCCAGACGCAGGCCCTGAGGTGCGGAGACGGTCTCCTCGCCTATGCACACCACATCCGGCTTCTCTTTTTGAAGGACTTCCCCCAGGCTCTTCCAGCCCATCTTGAGAATGGGGCAGTCTATAATTTTAATCTCGAAAGAAGGGAATTCTTTGCGAGAGCCTGCGGCCAAAGAAGCAAAGCCTAACGGCGGCCAGAAGGAAGAATCCTTGGAATAGAAAGGCCAGATATAGCGGGGGGTTCTGATAAGAAAGACCTTCACGAAACTTCGCTCAATAGAAAAGGTAAGCGTTTAACTCAGTCGCCCCAGTAGAGGTTGTGGCCTTTGCCGGGGAAGAAAATCCAATCCGTAAATAAAACCACCAGAAGCCCCATAGCATATCCCACTATCACCCCTAAGAAGAAAGGCTTTACGCGGTTGTAAAGCGACATCCCCCCCACGCGGAGTATTATCAGTTTGCAGAGCCACACGATAAAAATAGAAAAGGCAGCGGTGCGCACCGAATAGCCGAAACCCACGGTAAACCCGATAGGGTGCAGCGGCCACCAGGTAAAGCGATAATTCATAAAGATAAGGAAAGAGCACGCGGCCATACCGAAAACGAGATAATACATATCATATTTGTTAATTCCTCCGCGGCCCGCATCCAGCGTCCTCATCTGATTGACTATACGATTCATATATGCGGGACCGGCTTTCTCAAAGTCCCAACCGCCGAAGTTAATTGCGCCCATACGATGACCCAAATATACCAGGCTCAAGGTACTGGCCAGGATGGCCAGGATAAAGGAGAAAGCCGCTACAAACCCCACGGTTCGCGCCCTCTTTTTGAACAAGTAGATTAGCCGGGCGGAACCGGCAGCCTGGGGCATAATCCAGCCCTTGCCGCTTTGCCAAGTGAGTTGAAGCATGGTATTGGTCACAATACTGGATTTTCCCATCCACATCCGGGGGGTAATGGATTCCACCAAATCCGGAACCCAACCCGTACAGGACAGAAATACCAATCCACTGGCCGCGGCAATCTTGGCTATCCCGATATAGAAAATGAAAAGTATAGACATCCAGAAAAAGGCCACATAATTATTGGCCCCGGCTCGCCTCAGCCAGAAAAATATAAAAAGAAGGCCCATAATGAGCGCGAAGACCGCCGTGCGGTAGGAGAAGAGTTCCCCGGAATCATCCACATCGTTTCGCAAACCAAAGGCCTTGCCAAAGGCCCGGCCAATCTGTCTTCTGCCCATCCATAGCCCCCAGAGGACAAATAGAATGAGCGCGCCATTTCCCTGGTGGGATGGAGATACAGGGATACCCAAGCGGTTGCTATAACCTATCTGGAAAATGGCCAGTAAATTAAAGAGCCATAGGGAAAAGAGAATTTTGAGAGAGGTGAAATAGCCAAAGGCGATAATGAAGAAATTGACCCGGCCGTAAAAAGCAGGAAAAGCGCGGCCAAAGCTAATCTTGGGATTGGGGGCATAAGTGACGCCGAATTTCAGACTGGGAAGACCGGGATAGAAATAAGTCATTACCTCCCAGCAAACGATGAAAAAGGGAATGATAAACCCTATCCAGAAGAGTCTGCCCCGCATATAACCGGGGACGCCCGAAGGCCGCGTGGTATCCCGGGCGAGTTCCAGAGGCACCTGCACTAAGGGAAAGGGCAGCCTTTCGTTTTCCACCCACTGCCTGCGCAGGATGGTGGCCACTGACAAACACACCAATCCTATAGCCACAAAAAAACTCAACCACCAGAATAAGGGAACCACCCACTCTTGCCAGGGAAATCCTGCGTCTTTGGGCAAACCTTCCCAGAACCACCTTAAATATTCAGGGTCGGTCTTGACCACCAGCCAGTCTTTAAGATGAGGAAAAATATACTGGGCCCAGCGGTTTTCCGGCGAGGCCAGATAATAAGGCACCGAGATGGTGGCAATCCATCTGATGATGAGTTCGCCGATGGGCGAACTGACATAACCTACGGCGAATATAAGCACCAGTTCCCAGCCGCGTAAATATTTGCCCGTAATCACCCGGATGAACGGATTAACGATAAAAACCAAAACGATAAAAGGTAGAAAGATGCTCAGGGAAATCATTCCCTCAAGAAGGGAAATGGTATGCAAACCGTAATGTGTGAGAGGCACAACCGCATTCATAATTGCCGTAACTGCGATGGCAATGAGTAGCGCCCGCCAGGAACTTCCGGCCTCATCTACCAGGAGTTCATCCGGGGCTACCTCTCGTGCTATGTCCTGAGTGCTTTTTTCAGTCTCAGCCACCTAAACCGCTCCTCTGTTTTAGAAAGAAAAATCGGCTACTGCCTTGAATGCTTTTCTCGAGTAACCAGTTTTTTTATTTTATACTGCAATCTCAACCAAAAGCAAACCAAAAAGGGAATTTTTTTTAACCCCCCAAAAAATCATTAGAAAATGAGCCCGAGGCCCCTTCAGTCGCCATAATAAAGGTTGTGGCCTTTGCCGGGGAAGAAAATCATATCCACCACCATAGTGACCAGAAGACCCAGGGCATATCCCACTATGGTCCCTAAGAAGAAGGCCTTTGCGCGGTTGTACAGGGACATCCCGCCCACCCGAAGTATAATTAGTTTACACAGCCACACAATGAAAAAGGAAAAGGCCGCGGTGCGCACGGAGTAGATTTTAGCCACGGTAAAGCCCACCGGATGCAGTGGCCACCAGGTAAAACGATAATTCATAAAGATAAGAAATATACACGCCAGGATACCGAAAACGAAGTAGCCAAACTGTGCTTTGGGGCGCTTTGGCCCGCCTCGGTCCAGTTCCTTGAGCGAAATCACCATATTATCCCAATACCTCGGGCCAGCTCTATTAAAGACATAACTGCCATAGTTGAATGCCCCCACGCGATAGCCCAAATACACCGTGGTCAAGCAATTGCTCAGGATGGCCAGGATAAAAGTTATGGCCACGACCATTCCGACGATTCGGGCCTTTTTTTTGAGCAGATGAATGAGCCGGGCAGAATGAGCAGCGGCGGGCATAACCCAGCCCTTGGCGTTTTGATAAGTGCAGCCCATAAGGGTGTTGGTTACGATATTGGATGGCCCCCACATCGCTTTGGGGATGAAGGTGGAGACCATACCAGTAGCCGACCCCGGGTGAGCCAGAAATATGAGTCCGCTGGCGGCGGCAATCTTGGCCACCCCGATATAGAAGATGAAAAGCGAAAGTGTCCAGAGAATGGCTGCGAAATTGCCGGCTCCGGCCCGCTTCAGCCAAAAAATCATAAAAAGCGGACCAATAATAAGTCCGAAAACCGCCGTGCGGTAGGAAAAAAGTTCCCGGGAATCATCCACATCGTTTCTCAGGCCCAGGGCCTTGGCAAAGGCCCGCCCTATCTGTCTTCTGGCCATCCATAAGCCCCAAAAAACGAATAAAATGAAAGCACCGGTTGACTGCTCGACCACATATTCCGGGATGCCCATCCGGATGCTATAGCCTTCTTGAAAGATAGCCAGTGTGTTAAAGAACCAGATGGAAAAAAGAATCTTGAGAGAAGTGAAATAGCCGAAGGCAATGATGAAGAAATTAACCTTGGTAAAAAAGTCGGGAAACTCACGGCCGAAGTTAATTTTGGAAGTGCTAACGCCGACTTTAAGGCTGGGAAGACCGGGATAGAAATAAGTCATTACCTCCCAGCAAACGATGAAAAAGGGAATGATAAACCCTATCCAGAAGAGCCTGCCCCTCATATATTCGGGTAGTCCCGAAGGCCGCGTGGTATCCCGGGCCAACTCCAGAGGCACCTGGGCTAAGGGAAAAGGAAGCCGTTCGTTTTCCACCCACTGCCTGCGCAGGATGGTGGCCAGAGACAAACACACCAATCCTATAGCAACAAAAAAACTCAACCACCAGAATAAGGGCACCACCCACACCTGCCAGGGGAATCTTGCCCCCTCAGGCATCCCTTCATAGAACCATCTTAGATATTCGGGCTCGCTTTTTACTACCAGCCACTTCTTGAGATGAGGAAAGACATACTCGGCCCATTGATTCTCCGGGGAAGCCAGGTAATAAGGTACAGCAATGGTAGCAATCCATCTACTCACCAGTTCGGCGATGGGCGCGCTAACATAGCCCACGGAGAATATAAGCACCAGTTCCCAACCATGAAGATATCTGCCCGTGGCCGCTCTGATGAGCGGATTTACGATGAAGGCCAAAACGATAAAAGGAAGGAAAACACCTAAAGGAAGCATCCCCGACATAAGGCAGAGCGTGCGGAGACTCTGGGTAGTCACAGCGACCAGGGCATTCATAGCCACGGTCACTACGATAGCAATCAGCAGCGCCGGCCAGGGAGTTCCGGCCTCAACTACGAGGAGCTCGCCCGGTGTTTCTTGGCCTGGTAGGTCGTGAATACTTTTTCCAGCCGCAGCCACTCAGGCCGCTCCTTCGCTTGCTTAAGGTCGTTTCTGTAGACTATGAACGCCTTTTCCTTACAAAACCACATTGGAAATAGCCTTTGCGATGAGGGCCAAGGCTATGGAAGTCATTCCAATAAGACCCATTCCGCAGCCATATCCAGCCAAGATTATAGGGGCATATGCGCGCCATTTCTGGTGGCCCAACTTTCTGCGAAAATAATACCTACCCACGATAGCCCCGATGAACAAGGGAATGGCGTGATGCGGCCACATGCGCAGCCCATTAACATAGCCATAAAAGGTAAGCGTTGGTATGCCGAAAAGGGCGAAAAGCCCATAAATTACCCACCCCGAAATGAAGCCGGAAAGGATATATTTCCATCTTATTATCTTCTCTATATAACTGCGAGGCACGGTATAAAGGCGCAAATTATCCAGATAGATTTTCTCTCCCCCCTCAGCCTGGGGCACAATAATATCCACGGTCTCAAGGCTTGAGAGGTCAACCGCACCGCGCTCATCGGCCAAAACCCCCTCCGAGAAAGGAACCTCCACCATAAAATTGCGCTCTTGTGAAGGAATGACGGTCTCTGTAGAAACCATACCCCCTTCGAGGTCGCGGAATCTCAATACCACCTTAACCGCCTCTTCCTTGGGGTTATAGATATCGATCTTAAAACCTCGGAATTCACGCCAATCTTGTGGAGCTTGTATAAGGGAAATCTGCGACTCCTGGCCCAGCGCTTGAAGGTCAACTTCCAGGGAATGGCTTTCCCGGGTGGCATAGTATAGCGAACCGCGGCCCCTTTCGGCCGGCGACCATACCACCTCATCGGGGTCTTCAAAATCCATAAGGAGCGTCTCCGCTGGAATGGTGGATTTAACCCATAAGGTCTGCATGGTAGCATGAAAAGGCCACATCTTCTGCACATAGGGGTAAGCCCCGGAAGGTATGGGCGCCAGTTTCCAGATGAAAGACCAATATACGAAACTGCATATAAGCATCAGCACAAAGGCCAGAATTTTAAGTTTTACCAGACTTATGAACTTGGTCCGGGTCATCTCCAGTTGTCTGAAGGTCTGGGCCATTCCGCCGTGATTTTCCATAGGAACGGGAGCGAACCATATTTTGGCTCCGGCGGCCTGACCGAAGACATAGAATGAGCCTTCGCGAAGATAAGGAAAGCCAACATGCTGAGTGCTGCCGGTATAGCCAATCATCCGGGCCGATATGTAGGAGTAAATGGGCACCCAGACAAAGCCAAACCCGGCGGTAATCCACCAGGGGAATTCCGGAACCAAAACATAAACCATAATTACGAGCCCTGCAGTTGCCCCTGCCCAGATAAGAAGAGCCTTCCATATACTAATGTCGCTGCGGCCCGGGGGCAGTTCTTCCGACTTCCCCGCCTCACCTGCGCCGGCCGCTCTTCTTTGGGCAGAACGCCTGAGCAAGGTGCGGATTACTATTGTTATGCCTAAAAAGAACACAACGAATGTGGACCCAATACCGAAACTAAGATAAAAATCTATATCGTTACAAATACGTGTGGGAATGGTGGACATCCCGGCCGACCAGGATTTAAGTATACCGTTATGCCAAAGTAAGGGATTGAGCCCAAAAGTAGCAGTCATAGAGGCAGCGAAAGTACCCACCACCACCCAAAAAGGCAGCACAAAGCCCGTCAAAACCACCAGGAGGTTGGTCTCTACACCCAAAGGACTGGAGGGCAGGATGTTCTTTACATTTACAGTGAGGTCTATGAACGGGATGGGGAGAATGACCACGGTCTTGGTGAGAAATATGCCTGAAACCGTGGGCAAAACCACATATAGCAACCCATAAATCATCCCGATAAAGGTGCCTATACTGAACATTCGCCAGCGCCATCCCTCCTGCTTGGCGCTGGTTTCTGCCAGAGCCGTTGCTCCCCGAGCGCGCACTTCAGCCATGGGGAAGGGCAATCTTTCAATATCGCAGGCCACCCGGAACAAAGTGTATCCCAGCGATAGCTCCGATACGCGCCGGAAGGCCATCACGATTACGAGCACAAGTATGGGCTTGAGCCAGGCCGAATGCATGAAACTTCGACCCAATAGCGCCTCGGAGCCCCGGGGAGGAACGAGCCAATCGGGGATGTAATTTGATACGCCAGTGGCCTGAGGAGATTGCACCAGGAACTGGTCCCAGATAAAATTGCCAAAGGGGCCACCGAAGAGGTTGACGGCACTGCCCAGTTTGCCGCCCATAACTACCAGCCCCGCGGCTGCCCAGTAGAGGATGATGATCTCCTGCGTCTTGAGGCGCACGAAATAGCGCTTGGTAATCTCTATGAATAGGATTATGGTTACCCATTCCGCCGCCCCTACCATACTTTGGCCCGTTACCAGCCCCAGATAAATCACCCCGGGCATCATAACGAAACCGACAAAAAGAGCCCCCCAGACGGTCTTCAGATTAAATCCGTCCTCAAAGACGGCATCCGGCGGCATAATTTCATAGCCGCGCTCTGTCTCCTCTGCCCGCTCTTCAGCCAACTGGTAATCTCCTTTTGGCGAAAACCAAGAGAAGCATCCCTATATCATAATGCCGGAAATCCCGAGAGGCGAGGTTAAACTCCTGCCCTTTACTTTGCCTCTGTGCTCACTATGCCCAGGATGGTCTGACCCTCTTCCTCGTAAGACTTCTTCCGTTCTCGCGGAACGGTGCGCCAGACCAAAAATCGTTTGCGCAAAATCTGCAAAAATCCCCTATTTATTCTTCGCCAGGAGGCCACTTCTCCGCTTAATCTGTGCAAAGTCACTTCTACTTTATAAATTCCCACATCTTCTGTAGGAATAGCGTCCAAAGTAACGGTCTGTGAAATACCCAGGTCATAAGGAGCAAGCCAGGTCTTCATATTTATAATGTATTCTGGAGAAGCGCCGGCCAAATCAGCGGAAAAGTCAACATTTTCGGCAACGAATTCGCCCACGGATGCCTCGCCGTAAGATTCAAAGACTTTAGTAAGGTAGGCGTACATCCCCAGCACTTCGGCCCCGGCCATAGTAAAGGGAAAATCAAATTTCCAGTCATCTCCTTCAGGTTCGGGGAATTTCCATCGTCTGGTCACATCCGGCACCGAAACATTAGCGGCCATCTTCGCCGGGTAAAGCGTAGAAAGGAATACCGTGGCCATAACGATCAAAGTGGAAGAGATTGCCGACAGAGACGAGTAGTTGAGGAACATTCCCTTAAGCCATTCAAAATGGGCCAGGGTTATGGTTAAGACCTGTCCCAAAAGATAGCCGGCCACCGCGCCAATAGTGGCGAAAACCGCCGCTTCGGCCAAAAACAGCGCCGCAATATGCTTGGGGGCCAAGCCCACCGAGGAATAGATGCCTATCTCCCGATAACGCTCGTGCACCGCACCCATCATAGTATTGAGCACGATGAAACCGGCGATGAGAACTGGAACCAGAAGCCCTTTGAGCCCGGACAAAGTTATGGCGCCGATAGAACTGTATACCACTACCTTGCCTGTTTCTCTATCTCCCTGGCCTACGAATACGGTCAACGAGACGCGCGACATAAAATCCTCAACCAGCGGGATGAAATCCTCCGTCTTAAAATTGGCCACAGCCACCGTCCCTACGCGTCCTCCCGCTTCCTTCAAGAACTCAAACGGCACTAACACTACCGTATTGGCCAAGAGATGCTTAAACGGCTCTATGGGCTCGGCCGCCGTCAAATTGGGGTTCTCTTTCTTTGCCTGGTCAATCTTGGCACTTTCCTGCACCGTATCCACGGGCGTAATTTTTTCATTATCCAGGTCTATGATAGCATCCATCTTGTTTATATCAAAAAGCCCTATCACCAGGAACTCTGAGCCCAGCATACGCACCTTGACCTTACCCACATCTTCTGGCTCTATCTTTAAATATTCCTCATTGTCCTCTTCAGCGGACTGAGCCTTCGGGTCATAGGGCATTATGCATACCTTCTCATCGCCAGGCTCGAACCAGCGCGAGCCCGGCGCATCCACCATAAATTCCGGAAGACCGCCCTCCGGGGCCCATAGTATCCTCTCTTCAGGCACCATACCAAAAAGGGCATAGGCGTCGCGCACTCCGGGCTTATCCAGAGAGTCAATCTTAACCTGGAGTCGGTCTCCATAAAGCCTTCCCATAAACCAGTTGCGAGGAATGACTGTGGCCTTATCCTGGAAAGCGCTCTGGAGATAAGAATGCACGGAATCCTGCAAACCTCGCCAGTTGCGGTCCCGCACCAGCATTCCCTCATAAGCCGGGCGATTTTCCCGGGCCATAGTGAAGAATTTAATGGAAGTCACCACTGAGGTAAACGATAACACCGTGAAGGTCAAAAGTATAAGCGTCACCGCGGTGAGAGTCGTGCGCACCTTGCGTTTGCGCAGATTATTAATTCCTAAGCCGATAGCCGCGAAGGTCGCCGAAAGCCGACCCACATCCGCTTCAAAAACCCCGGAAGTAGCCCGCTTCATCCTTTCCACTTCTTTTCCGAATTTGCCCATTATTATTATGCTTACCACCGCTCCCATAGCGAAGATGACAAACGCCAAAAATATTACATAGGGCGAAGTTGACAATCTAAAAGCCGGATGAATCCTATGCAGGATGAGGAAGACAGCAAAGAAAATCCCGGCGAAGCCGGCCATACGCGACCTTATGTCACGAAATCCAAAAAGCAGTCTCTCACAGAATAGCGAGAAGGGAAGCAGAAGAATGAAGTAGAAGACTATGCCTTTTACCGTATCGTTGGCCGTGCCCTTTACATCAGGGTAGGCGCGGGATTCCAACCCTAAGCCCTCGCGTGAAGCCGCTATGAACTTATCATACTGGCGCTGTTTCAGATGCTCTTCAGCCCTCTTCAAGGCCTGATAGGCCTCCTGGTGCAGAAGATTAATTTTCTGGTTTTGCACAGCGAACCTTGCCAGTTCCTTCATGCGCACATCATCGAGCACCCACATATCTATAGCGGCCTTATAGGAGGGTCTGGAGACGAGGCCTTCATCCACCAGGTAACCAACGCCCAGAGCCTTCATTTTGACCGTCTCGTCAATTTCCTCTGGCTCAAGCGGGTGCTCAAAATATTCACGCGGGGCGTTGGTAAGGAGATAGCGTATACCCAAGATGCTGGTGGACATAAAGATTTTGGCCCTCTGTCCGGGCTTGAGAAAGGCCACCGCTGCCTTGGTAGTTTTACCTTCTATGAGGCTCTGGTCTTTGACATAGTCCAACCCATACCACTGAGGGTCGGAATTATCCACTCCCAAAACGCTCATTGTGTCCAGGGCCGTGAGATATCGCGGGTCAATAATCTCAAAGATGCTCAAGCCCCGGCAGGGAAAGAGAACCTCCAGCATTTCGTTTTGCCACCAGCCCCAAGGAACCTTGATGGGATAAGTCTTATCGCCTTCGCCTCCGAGGTCCGGGGCAAAATTTATTTTGCCGGCCGGATTGAATTTGTAAGCCAGGATGGTATTTTCCTTGTCGTTGCGCATAATATCGAATCTGAATTGCCCCTTAAAGGAGCCGAAACTTATATCTATGTCTCTCACCCGGTATTCGCCACCAGGCCCGGCCAGAACCAGTTCTTTTATGACAGGCTCTGTGGTATAAACTTCGCCTTCTGGAATCCATCCGTCAGGCTTACGCTCCAAAAACAGCACATAAAAAGTCCAGAGCAAAGGCAGACATAGCACTGCGTATGCCAATCCTTTGAAAACCTTCTTGGCGCGCTCGGACATATCCTTTCTTATAGCCGTAATTAATCCTAAACCCATTGCCGCCAGAAGCAGTAACCCTATGCGAGCAAGTATAGAGCGAAGGCTTCGCCTCGGCCGCACTGTGAGTAGCACGGCTTGCCAGACACCATCATCACCCTTTTCCAATTCCTCTTCATACACGGCCTCACCCAGTGCGAGACGGACCTTCCCTTCGGTAATCTCATCCAGATCCTTAGCCCAGGCCGAAACCAGAACCCGTCGAGCATCGGCGGTAAGGCTCTCCGCCTTAAAACCTCTTGTCTCATCGCCGCCAGAAGGATTAGTTGAGCAGCTCTGATTTACCAGGAGGGTGCGCACGCCGGCCAGGGTCTTGAACTGTCCCCGCCGGTAGCACACAACTGCATCTTCCAGGGCTGCCTTGGGCACAAAGAAGTTCACCGACCTATCAAACTCTACCACATTTCCTCTAAGTTGGTGGCCCTTGTCCTCCAGGCTTAACTTGGTTTTGATGAATAATCCTTCATCGCGAGACGCGGCCAGAAGCAAGCCCACCACCGTCTGGACAGATTTGGTGAGGTTCCCTATATTGAGGAACTCTGGCCTATCCACAGGCGTATCCGTGCGCTCCCGCAAATCGTGTGGAGTGACCAGCGTTACCCCCTTATAGCCCACAAAGTTCACCGCCTCGCTGTCAAAGCCCAGTTCCGTGGCCATATAATCCTTCCAGGACCGTCCCATAGGAGAGACCGCATTTCGGTAGCGCGACTTCTCACCTTCTATGTCGTCAGGGAATATTTCCTTTGTATAGATAGCGAACCTTTTGGCAAAGTGAGCCAGGGTATTCCTGAGATAAGTATCCGTTTGCCAGTCAGGGGTATAGAAAATCCCCTGAGCCAGACAGGCCACCTGCTCCGTCCCGCTGGTGAGGTCCAGCCCAATAAATAGGTCAAAGTCCATTCTTCTCAAGGGCGGTATCTTCTCGCGGAAAAAGTCGCTTGTTCGGGCGTGGGAAAAGAGGAAATGATTAATCCCTTCCAGACCCTCAAAGTGGCCTGAACTGGCCATAAAAAGAATGGTATACTTGGGCCTAAATTTGCTGAAGGCCTGCATAACCTCCAGAAGTGCCGCCAGGCCTCCAGCCTGTTCGGCGCCGGCGGCAAGTCCAGGAACCACGGACATAGAATCGTAGAAACTCTCAATAACTATTAGCCGGTCGCTCCAACGCTCCTCAGAGCCCTCCTCTATCCTGGTTGGATCGCCGGGCAAAAACCCAAAGATGTTATATGTCTCGACCGTTTTCCACCTCATCCGCGCCTGGAGAAGCAGTGTATCTTTTTCGCTTTGGGCCAGCGCCATCAGGCTGGGCACATATTCCTTCTCCACCCAATAGCGGGGAAAATCCACCGGCACGGCCAGAAACTTGTCGTAGGCCTCACCTCGGGTTACCTTGCCGTTATCAAAAAAGATTACGGCCTTGGCGCCCAGCATACGGGCGTGCACGAAATTCTCGCCACAGTCAAAATCCATCAAACAAATACTACCATCGACCTTTTTGCCGTTAAACTCAAGCCACTCACCCCGGCCCCCGTAAATTAGATTACCACGAATGCCTTCCTGGGGAAGAGATGGGGTGCGAACCTGATTGGGCCACAGACAATAAAGCGGTATCTCCTCACTCGTAGCCAGCACCACCGCCTTCGCCTTTTCATCTATGGGGACAGTTACCGGCAGCGCCTCCCGCCAAACCCTGGCCCCGGGCACCCCTGAAAGACACTCTCGGAAATGCTGCTCCACAAACTCGCCCGCCTGGATATTTCCTTCATAGCCTGTAACCCGCCCTCTTAGTCTCCCATCTTTGGGAAAAGAGCAAATTTCTTCCACCAGGTCACGAATGCCAGATTCGCTTGTCTCGGACACCACGGCTTGAATTTCTTCCACATCCTCAACTATTCGCTCTGGGACCGGATGCCGAGGAGGCGGCGGAATCAGCTTCAGAATTAGTTTTTCATTTACTTTTGCCGGGTCGAAGATTGTCACGCTGGCAAGGAAAAGAAGTGATACTATTACAAGTACCAAGGAAAAAATACGCTTCATAAACTCACCTCCAACTACTACACTCACTCGTCATTCGCCATTCGAGTGACCAATGACCACTTTGGGTGACCTCGGACATATTTCTACCAACAAAGAAAATGCCTGTCAAGTTTTTTATATCTTTTTTTCTATCTAAAAAACGTCCCACGTCCGTCGTCTGCGGTCTGCAGTTTGCCGTCTGCAGTTTTTCGTCCCACGGCCCATAAAGGCCGCCCGTATGGTGCGGCCGACTGCCGGCCGCCGACGATTTTTATTCCGGCGCCCAAAAAGCCCTTTGACAAATGGAATCCGATAAATATAATCAAATCAGTTCTGCCTGCTGGCAAGTATTCGGTCAGACAGCCTGGCGGCCTGGTCGCCTTGGCGACCAGACCGGATGGGTCGCCGTCCCGGGCCGCCAGCACAACCGGAGGTGGCTATGAACGACCCAAAACTCATTCCCGAACCTCAAAGTCTCAAGAGAATGCCCGGGGTATATGAATGGACTGCCAGGACTCCTATAGTCCTTGCCCCTGAAAGTCTTCAGGAGGACCTCTTTGCCGCAGCGCTTCTTCAAAACGCTTTTGGCGGCAAAAATCCTATCCTGAAGGCCACCCCAGACGAGCATATACCGGGCGCGATACATTTCCGCTATGTTGAGAAAAGCGAGCGCTTGGGACCGCAAGGCTATTTATTGGTCATCGAGCCTAAAGGGATAACCCTCAGCGCCTCCACTGCGCAGGGCATCTTCTACGGCGTCCAGACGCTTATTCAACTCGTAAACCAATTCGGCAAACGCCTGCCTGGCCTGAGCATCCGAGATTTTCCCGATTTTCCGGTGCGCGGAGTCTATCACGATGTTTGCCGGGGCCGCGTGCCTAAACTTCAGACTTTACTGCATTTGGTTGAGGAACTGGCCTCCTACAAGATTAATATGCTTCAACTTTATGTGGAACATACCTTCTCCTTCAGAAAACATCCCAAGATTGGCCGGGGGGCCTCTGCCCTTCTTCCGGAAGATATGCTCCGGCTGGATGAACACTGCCGCAAATACCACATCGAACTTGTCCCCTCTTTGCAATCCTTCGGCCATATGTCTAAAATCACCAAATGGAAAGAATATCGGCACCTGGCTGAGGACGATGGCCAACTTAAATATCATCCTGAGGCGGAGATGGCCCGACGCCGTCGTCTGCGCGGCTGGACGCTCTCGCCGGCCGTGCCCCAAGTCTATGATTTCCTGGATGAACTATATGCGGAATTCCTGCCGCTTTTCAGTTCCACTCGTTTTAATGTCTGCTGCGACGAGACCTGGGACCTGGGCTGGGGCAAATCATACGAAATAGCAAAACGCCGCGGCCTCGGCCGGGTCTATCTCGACCATATCCTCAAAATTCGCCGGCTCGCCGCCAAATACGGCAAGACTATTATGTTCTGGGGTGACATCATCCTCAAATACCCGGAACTTATCCCAAAGATTCCCAAGGATACTATCCTCCTCAACTGGGGCTATGAAAAAGAGCATAACTTCTCCACCTGCGCTGCCTTCAAAAAGGCCGGCGTACAGTATTATGTTTGCCCCGGCACTTCCTCCTGGAATAGCATCTTCCCCCGCATGGATAACGCCTGCGCCAATATCCTTCGTTTCGCCCGGGCCGGAAAGCGTTTCAGTGCTTCAGGGCTTCTCAATACTGACTGGGGCAATGGCGGCCACTATAATCTCCTTTCTTTCAGTTGGCACGGCTTGCTCTATGGAGCGGAGAAGGCCTGGAAGGTGGCCGCCAAAGACGACTCCTTTGACGAACGCTTTGGCCTCCAGTTTTTCGGCGACCCCAGCGGAAGAGTGGGAAAGGCCGTCCGCCGTTTGGGAAATACCAACCTGGATATCGGCCTTCCCCGAAGAAATGTCAGCGTCTTGATGTATATCTACTTTGAACCTTTCGCTCAAGGCGAGTGGCAATATAAAGCAAGCGTTCGCAACCTGAAGAAGGTATTGCGAAGTGCCCAAAAGGCACGCGAGGTCTTTGACGTCACCAAGCCAAGTTCGCGGGCCAGGCGGCAGGACTTGGCTGAATGCATCTTTGCTGCCGATACCACAATGCACACGGCAAAAAAGGCGCTTCTGGCCAAGCGACTGCGGCGGACGGCTAAAATCGACCGAGGCATTAAAGATGAAATCAGTGCTCTGCGCCGTGAACTGAAGCATCTTCGCCGCAGGTTCCAGGAACTATGGTTTGCCCGTAACCGCCGAAGCGAAATTAGCATCACACTGAAAAAAATCGACCGCGCGCTCGTTAGCCTGGCCAAGTATCGTCATTAGTCATTGGTCACTCGTTATTGGTCCCGTAGTCCCTACGGACCAGGCTGGCTGCCGCCGTAGGCGGCCGAGGCAGAATGGTCGCCTCTGGCGACGACGAGCCAGCCTACGGTGATTTCGAATGACGAGCGACGAGGGGACCGCATTTTGCCTGACCGTCTCAAAGTCTTTAATTCCAAGGAAAAGCGCTCATTTCTGGGCCAGATGCTCTATTGCCTGGAGCGAGGCCTCGCCCATAGAGGCTTTGAGTCCGGGGAAAAAATCAAAACCACTATCAAGACCAGGAAAGAGGCCCGGGCCCGACAGACTTATCTGCGCCAAAAATTCCTGGAAAGTCTGGGGCCTTTCCCCCGCCGTGCGCCCCTTAAAGCAAAGACTGTCGCTACCATTCATCGCCAGAGTTTCAAGGTAGAGAAGATAATTTTCCAGAGCCGCCCCAATTTTTTGGTCACCGGCATCCTTTATGTGCCTAAAGGACGCCGCTTCCCTCAGCCGGGCATCCTCTTCCCCTGCGGCCATAAGGAAGAGGGCAAGGCCGGGGACACCTACCAGATGGCCTGCATCGGCTTAGTGGAGCGAGGATATGTAGTCTTCTGCTACGACCCCCTGGGCCAGGGAGAGAGAAAGCAGTATTTTGACCAGAATGGAAAACCTTTCAAAGGCCCTACTGCTGAGCATAGCTTCGCTGGCGTCCAGACGCTTCTTACGGGAGTGAG
>LIZR01000167.1 GCA_001302825.1 Planctomycetes bacterium DG_23
TGGAAATGTATCTCCATCACCGCATACTTCATATTTATGACCTGGTGGATGTCTTCATCTCCCCCAGCCTCTTCCTCAAAGAGAAGGTGCAGGAAATGGGTTTTGAAGGGGAGATACATTATCTTCCGAATTTCATTGAACCCGGGAAGTTCTTGCCCTGCTATGATTATGGTGAGAAATCCTTGGTCTATTTTGGACGCCTTTCCCCGGAAAAGGGGCTTTTTACTTTGCTTGAGGCAGTCGGTGGATTGGATATGAAACTGAAGATAATCGGCGACGGCCCTTTAAGAAAAGATTTGGAAATGCTGGTAAGCCAGAAGGGTTTGGATAATGTGTCTTTCTTGGGTTACAAGGGGGGAGAAGAACTTAAAGGGGAGATTCAAAAGGCAGTGGCAGTAGTGCTTCCTTCCCGGTGGTATGAGAACAGTCCTCGCAGCATTATAGAGGCCTTTGCCCTGGGCAAACCGGTTATTGGCAGCCGTATCGGCGGAATTCCGGAACTGGTGCGGGACGGCGAGACCGGCCTAACCTTTGAGCCCGGGAATGCCCAGGATTTGCGCGCTAAAATTAAAGAAATTCTCACTAATCCTGATAGAGTTGTGGAGATGGGGAAAAAGGCCCGGGGGTTCGTGGAAGAGGAGTTGAATGCCCAAAAGCACTACAAGGCCCTAATGGAGATATATAATCGGGCTATGAGCCATAGAGCGTAAGTTGCAGATAGAGATTAAGTGCAGACAATAAGGAGCATAGACTGCGATGCAAACGCCCGCCACCAAACATTTAATAAGTAAAGTTACATTGTTCCTGCACGAGCGAAGAGGCAGTGATAGGCTTAAGTTATTAAATATCGGCGCGGGACGCTCTCTATCTATTGAAAACCAATTGATGAGTAATGGATTTTCTTTTGTATGTGATCGCGTCGATGCAGAGAATTGGCCGGTAGCGGGAGAGCCTTTCGGACAATGTTACCAATGTCAGGTCGAGTCTATGCGTCCTGTGGAATCTACCGCATATGATTTGGCATTCGCTAACTACCTGCTTGAACATATTCAAAATCTCCCTAAGGCTGCTTCTGAGATTTACCGCATTTTGAAGCCCAGGGGAATATTTGTTGCGGCCATTCCCAATCCTACTGCTCCAGAATTCTTATTAGCCAAACTAACGCCTTTGTGGTTCCATAAACTCATAAGGGGAACGCGAGTATGGGAAACTTATTATGCTTACCAGGATCTCCCTTCGTTGAGTCATATTTTCGAGAGGGCTGGTTTTGATACAGTTGAAATCTCATATTGGCCGTGCACCCTGTGTTATTTGGAGAGGTTCGTTGTTTTGAACAGGTTGGCTGCACTATATGATAAGGTCGTGGATAAAATGAAGTTAAAGAGATTTATGGGCAATGTGTGCATCACTTTTAGGAAACTCTGAATGTCAGCGAGTTCTGACTAATGATGATAAAAAAATAGTCTTGATATTTTTAATCACTTTTCCTGTTCATCTGACCAAAGAAAGATTTCGGCGAGGTTGTCTGAATGAAGATAGCCTTTATAGGCCAAAAGGGCATACCCGCCACCTGGGGTGGCGTGGAGTATTATGTAGATGAACTATCCAGGCGATTGGTAAAAAGGGGACATCAGGTTTCAGTTTATGTTCGCTACTGGTATACCCATAAGAGAAAGGATTACGAAGGAGTTCGCCTCATTCATACCCCGACACTAAAGACCAAACACCTGGATGCGGCATTACATAGCCTATCCTCTTCCCTTCACGCCGCCTTAATGAACTATGACCTCGTGCATTACCAGGGTATGGGGCCGGCCCTATTTTCCTGGCTTCCTGAGACTGCCGGGAAGAAAGTCATCGCCACCATTCACCGCTTCGTAGCCCAATATCAAAAGAAGTTTTACGAAAATAAGGGTTACAAAGTGACCTGCATCACTAACGCAGTGGACCCCCAGGAGCCGCTTCCCCCGAACTTAATCAGCCAAAAGTATGGACTAACGGGCCAGGATTATATCCTTTCTATGGGAAGGTTGACCCCGGAAAAAAGGGTGGATTGGCTTATACGGGCCCATAAGGAAATCAATCCCGGGGGAATAAAATGGGTCATTGCCGGCGGCTCCAGTGCTACTCGTACTTTTGTGGAAAAACTGCATTACCTCGCTCGAGGAAATCCCGATGTCATCTTCACCGGGTATGTTGCCGGAAAGGAAAAGCAGGAACTTTTGAGTAATGCCCGGCTTTTCGTCATCCCTTCTTCTGTAGAGGGCTTGCCCATCGCCCTTTTAGAGGCTATGAGTTACGGACTGGGCTGTCTGGCAAGCGCTATCCCGGCGCATAGCGAAATAATCACCGAAGGTCAAGATGGCTTCCTCTTCGACCATCAGGACTTTTCTTCTTTCGTGGGGAGGATGCAGGCCATCCTTTCAAACCCTGGGGCCCTGAAAGATGCGGGTCTCAGGGCCAGGGCTAAAGTAGAAAAAGAATACACCTGGGACCAAGTGGTCAGAAAGACTGAGCAGGTTTATGAAGAGGTCCTGGGCTTGCCCCGTTAGACACTCTGCGTCTAATGGGGCGAGCGACCCCGAAATTGCCCCTTGAGCAGAAAATAGTTGCAAAAAACCCCATTTCTTTGTAGTAAAGACATTGATTCCAGAGATGGGAAAATGCTCAAGGAACAAGCAAAACTCGTCAGTTTTTTCGTCAAACTCACCGACCAGTTGCTCCTCGTCGCTTCTTTTCTTTTGGCCTTTTTTCTCCGGCAGGGGCCTATGCAAGCCTATTTCCTTATGGAGCCTCTGGGGCCGCTTTCTTCTTATCTCTGGATCCTCTTGATTTCTTTACCCCTTCTTTTTGTCCTTTTTAGTTATTTCGGCATCTATGAGTCTATGCGTATAAAGACCTACCGTCAGATACTCGGCGAACTCCTCAAACCTGCGGCTATAGTCTTTTTCCTCACCGGCTCTTTGGTCTTTATCTTCAGGGCGGAGAATATGAGCCGCTCCCTGGTAGGGCTTTATTTTGCCGTGGGATTTTCGCTTCTTTTGGCCGAAAAGTTCTCTTTACGGGCCCTTCAAAAGGCCGTGCGTCGTCGTGGTTACAACTATCGTAATATACTCATCGTGGGCACAGGGAAGAAAGCCCGAGAGTTCGCCAGACTTGTGGAACTTCATCGCGGCTGGGGCCTTAAGGTATTGGGATTTATTCGTCATCCCGCAGAAGAAAACCTCCTCATTAAGGCCGGACACATTCTCGGTTCAATAGATGAGTTCTCGCGCGTCCTCGATGATAATGTGGTAGATGAGGTTCTCATCACCCTTCCTCCAGAGGCCTTTTCCGACATCCAGGGGTTCATCTATTGTTGTGAGGAGGTGGGCGTGAAGGTTAATGTCGCTACGGACTTCCTCTCCACTCTTTTGACCAGGGCCACCCTGGGCGAAATCGCCGGCCGGCCCCTGCTCATCTTTAGGCCACCACACCACGATGTCCTGCGTCTTTTCCTGAAGCGTCTTGCCGATTTCAGCCTTTCTCTGGTAGGCCTTATTCTCCTCTGGCCCCTTTTCCTCCTTCTGGCCTTGGTCATAAAGGCCACCTCCCGCGGCCCGGTTTTCTTTCGCCAGACGCGCTGCGGCAGAAACGGCCGACTTTTTACTTTCTATAAGTTTCGCTCTATGGTGGCCGATGCCGAAGCCCGCCGCAGCGAAGTGGAGGCCTTAAATGAGATGTCGGCCCCGGTTTTCAAGGTGGGGAACGACCCCCGCGTCACCCAGGTGGGCCGCTTCTTGCGCAAATTCAGCCTGGATGAATTGCCTCAATTATGGAATGTGCTAAAAGGGGAGATGAGCTTGGTAGGCCCGCGGCCACCCACACCTGAGGAGGTCAAAGACTACCAGCGTTGGCAGCGTCGCCGTTTGAGTATGAAGCCTGGGCTCACTTGTTTGTGGCAAATCTCCGGCAGAAATGAGGTGGATTTCGAGGAGTGGATGAGACTGGACCTGCAATATATCGATTCCTGGTCTCTATGGCTTGATTTTAAAATCCTTATCTCTACTATCCCTGCGGTGCTTCTGGCCCGGGGTTCATCCTGACCCGCACGGGGAAGGGTGCGCGCTGAAGGTCTCTTTCGACCTATCGCTCCATTTTTGAGGCTCTTGGTCCATATGGGAGCCCAAATGAAAAGAGAAAAACAGATTATCCTCTGCCTTCTACTTCTGGCCTTTATCTTTCGCCTTTTTCTGATGGTGCACACTTATGTTATCGCCAAGGATGGTATCATTTATATCTCGCAGGCCCGGGATTTTGCCGCGGGCCGCTTCGCCCGGGGGCTGGGAGGCTTCTACCCACCAGGCTACCCGGCGCTCATTGCTCTTTTTTCTCTTTTCCTCAAGGATTTTGAGTTGGCCGGGGGTTTGGTTTCTGTTGTCTTCGGCTCGCTGGCTCTTATGCCGATTTATCTACTTACCCGGCGGATGCTGGGTCAGAAAGCAGCGCTAATCTGCGGGCTCTTTTTCGCCTGCCATCCGGTGCTTTCCCGCTATGTGGCAGATGTTCTTTCCGAGGGAGCATATTTTTTCTTCTTTCTCTGGGGAATATATTTTGCCTGGCGTGCCCTGGAGACAAAAAATCTTCGCTACTTTCCTCTTACCGGAGTCTTTGCCATCCTGGCCTATCTCATTCGGCCTGAGGGCCTGGGCCTGATCGTCCTTCCCTTTTTACTAATCGTGGGTGTGAAACTTGCGAGATTTCGTAAGTTTATGTCGCTTAAGAAGTGTGTGGCCGGCCTGCTTCTGCTTTCCCTTCCGCCCTTGGCTGCCCTTTCGCCCTATTTGATTTATATGAAATCAAGGCCTCTGCGTCCCTGGCGTCCGGAGACTGCGGGAAAGTGGAAATTGAGCCTGAAGGTGAGCATCTCGCATTTCCTGGGTCTGGGCCAATACATAAAGGAAGAAGAAGTACCCATCGAAGGGGAGCCTGGGGAAGTTCGGCTTGAGAAAAGGCTCAGCTTCAGTTGGCGGGCATTCGCCGGCTTCGCCAAAAGATATGGATACATCCTTCATAAATCCATCCTTTCTTATTTTGATGTCCTTTATCCGGCCCTTTGGTTTTTAATTCTCGTGTCTTTTTTTAAAAAACAAGAGCCTTATTTCTCTCCTATGGCCAGACTTTTTCTTTGGGCATTCTTCATCTTTTATTTACTGCTATTTTCCCTGGTGCGCGTAAGTCTACGCCATCTGGCCGGGCTGGTCCCTCTCGCCCTGCCCTGGGCGAGCCAGGGGGCTCTTCGTTTGTCCTCGCTTCTGGCGCTGGCTCCTCTGGCCAAAAGGCACGCCCTCTCCCCATACAAAATCCTTCCCGTGGTCGTCCTGAGCGTCCTTATAGCTATGTTACCCAAGATAGGGAGGCATCAAAGGACGGGAAAAATCTTACTAAAAGAAGCAGGGCTCTGGCTCGAAGAGACTGGCCCGCCGGAGCCGGTAATAGTCGGGGACCTTCCCCGCCTTACTTATTATGCAGGGGGCAAACACATCGCGAGCCTGTCTTATCCCACCATTGTGCATAATGTGCGCAAGTACAATGCCGATTTTTTGATTCTGAGGGATTATGAGGAAAATGCCCCTATCATAAATTCTCTCGGCCCCCCGGAGTGGAGCCTCTTTTGCCGGTACCCGAAGGAAGACTCGCCTGGACGCGAGAGAGGGGTACTCATTTACCGGCCCCGAGAAAAGATGCCTAAAAGGCCTTCACGCATCTCCGGCAAACATTCGGAGTCAGCCGATGAGTGATGGTAAATATAGGACAATCCCTTCTCTTTCCTTTATGCTTTTTCTCCTGAGCCTGGTCCTTTCTTTTACCTGGCTCAGATGGCAGGACGATTGTGTCATAGGTGTGTTCATACTTCTTATGGTGCTCTTTAGTTCTCATCGGTTTATGGTTTCACTTTCTCGTCTTTTTCACGAGCAAGAGCAAAATCTCGAGTTTATGGAGAGCGCGAGAACCTGGCTTCTCCTGGCGTTAACCCTTTTTCTTCTGGCCCGCCTTCTTATGGAACGCCCTTTTTGGTGGCAAGACATTCTCTCTCTCATACCCGTTTTATTTTTCCTTATAATGATAATATCCGCCCTTGTTCGCGGTTGGAAAGAGGCGCTGGGGAGTTGGCACAAGTACGACGGCCCAAACGACTTAGCCTTCCTGTCTCTCATCGTCCTGTCAAGTAGCATTTTCCTCTTCCTTCTCTCGCCGGTTCTTCTGTGGACTATCTCGCCCAGCGCGCTTTTTCTTGAAGAACTGCCCTACCCCGTTTTCACTGTTCCTCTTGCCGCCGCGGTTGGTTTTCTTTCCAAAAGGGGGCTCGTTGGTGGAGAATTCCACGGCGTAATTACAGAACTTAAAGGACAGAAGAATCTTTTTAGAGGCACGCTTTTGCTCGGTCTTTATGTTGCGCTTTTTCTTGTGGGAGCGGGCACATTTCGCACCTGGCTCGAGTTCCGTCACTTTCGCCAGGCCCAGCACTTTATTGCCACGGGCAGCGAGCAAGAGGCGAAAATGGGCTCTCTCGGGCAAAAGGCCTGCGAAATGTTGGGGAAAATCTTCCTGGAAAGGGACGATGATGTAAGGGCGCGGGAGAATTTCCTTATGCTCTTGAAACTAAATCCTCCCCTCGGGACCCTGAGGGCCCCTCCGGGCTCCGAAGGGCGTTCTGCCTCCGCCCATCTGGGCCTGGGAAGGTTATGAGAGAAGGGACGAATTTGAATGGGCCGCCAGGCACTATGCTAAAGCCTTAGACTTGAGGAGCGATTTCCAGCCCGCCATAAGGGCCCTGGTCACCGTTTATATCCATCTGCGGGATTATGCCTCCCTGGCAGACCTGGCTATCAGTAAGGCGCACTTTGAGGTCCCTGACAAGGAGGCGCGCCTGGAAGTGGCAAAGATACTCTTGAGCAAGAGCGAACCGTCGCTGGCTTTAATCTTTTTGGAATCCCTGCCAGATGATTTTTCGAGAAAAGAATACTATCTGGGTCGGGCCTATCTGGAGTTGGGCAGGCTTGAAGATGCTTTCGCCGCCTTAAAGAGTGCCTGTGAGCGAGAGGCCAATTTTGCCGATGCCTGGTTTAGACTGGGTCTCGCTCAAGAAAGGCTGGGTGAAATCGAACCGGCCAAGCAGAGCTTTTCTCAGGCCGCGAGGCTCCTTCCCAATCACCTTGATGCCCTCCTTCATCTTAACTTACTACTGAAAACCGACTTCCGTGATTCGTCATCCGTCATTGGTTATTCGAATGACGAGTGACGAATGACGAGTGACCAATTGAGAAAGTCTGAGGTGGATTTTAAATTAAAAGCCCTCCAG